>CAZZZY010000205.1:0-9150 GCA_964658545.1 uncultured Acetobacteraceae bacterium
GCACCACAGGTTCAAGCGCAAGCTAAGGAAATCGCGTCATACATTCAAGAGCGAGCTGCGGAAGTCACAAAATTAATTCAAGAACGGTGTTTGTGGCAGTTTCACTCGCGTGCATGGGATCGGGAAGAAAACATCAATGGTGTTCTCAATATGGCCGCCCAAATCTTGACTGGAGAAAAGGTGGTTCTAGAAACCTTGATTCAAAGAGGTTTTTATGCAGATGCGAAGATCCTTTCGGCTGACCTGGAAATCAGGTTTGCATGGTTAAATAGCATGGAGAACTCGCAAAAGAAGGCAGTACTGGAGTCTGTTAAGGCAATGCTGATCGATATTGTAATAACCAAGTCGAAGAATGGTGAATTGCATTACTCGCTTTATTAAAGCAATTAGATCGGTAATTCAACCAAACGAACGGCGTTGCTCAATTGGAGCATGAAATAGAGTTTTGTCACCCTGTTAGTGTTTGTGCAGAAAATTTCTTACAGGTACAGAGCGATGCCTGCGGCAAGCTAACACTAACGCTACAATGAGCTACGCCTTCCTCTTCATCCCTTCCTAGCATTGTAAGTGTCCGCGTACCGTCTGACTACAGAAGTATCTCATCTAGTTTTCAAGACTTTTGCGAAATTCAATTCTACCTTTCTTCTGTAATCGACGCTATGGGTAGCTTGCTTGTTAGTTGGATGCAGACATCGCTCGACTTCCTTAAACTCAATTCATGTCTTCGTTCAGCAACGCCAAACAAACAAAATCACGAATTCTACACCATCTAGGAGTCAATAGGATGTCTTTAGTCGTAAAACAGAAAGAACGCAAGGGAATAATCAATCCTATATTTACCTGTCAGCCTGCTGGGGCTGAGTATGCTTCCATCGGAATCAAAGATTGTATTCCCTTGGTGCATGGAGGACAGGGGTGTAGTATGTTCGTTCGCCTCCTCTTTGCCCAGCATTTGAAGGAAAATTTTGACATTGCTTCTTCTTCACTCCATGAAAATAGCGCCGTCCTTGGAGGACAGCCACGGATTGAGGAAGCTGTACACACTTTAGTAGCACGATATCCCGATTTACGGATTATTCCAATTATTACGACTTGTTCAACTGAGACGATTGGGGACGATATCGAAGGAACTATTAACAAGCTCAACGGGCAGTTAAAGGAAGCTTATCCCGATCGCAAGGTTATCCTTGTTCCTGTACATACTCCTAGTTACAAAGGTAGCCAGGTAACAGGCTATAATGTCGGCGTACACGCAATCATTTCTACCCTAGCAAAAAAAGGCGAGCCAACTGGCAAGTTGAACATCATCACTGGGTGGCTTAACCCTGGAGATGTGACGGAAATCAAGCGCATCTTAAAAGATATGGATGTTCCAGCAAACATCTTACTGGATACAGAATCCTTCGATGCGCCCACGATGCCCGATAAGACAAGTTTTGCCTTTGGGAATAGCACCATTGAAGAAATTGCTGATTCTGCTAATGCGTTGGGAACTATTGCCTTATGTAAATATGAAGGCGGTAGCGCGGCTGAATTCTTACAAGAGAAATTCAAAGTTCCGGCAATTCTTGGCCCAACCCCAATTGGGATCAAAAATACCGACATCTGGCTGCAAAATATCAGCAAACTGACTGGTAAACCAATACCAGAATCTTTAGTTAGAGAACGTGGAAAGGCCATTGATGCGATCGCAGACCTTGCACATATGTTCTTTGCCAACAAGAAGGTAGCTATTTACGGAGATCCCGATTTAGTAATTGGTCTTGCAGAGTTCTGCTTGGAATGTGAGTTAGAGCCAGTGCTGATGTTGTTGGGAGACGACAACAAAGCTTGCACCAAAGACCCAAGAATTGCCCAGTTGGAGAAGCAAGCAGCCTGTGATATCGAAGTTATCTGGAATGCAGACTTGTGGGAATTAGAGCGCCGCATTACAGATAAATCCCTCGAAATCGACTTGATTCTGGGTCATTCCAAGGGTCGATATATTTCTATCGATAACAACATTCCGATGGTTCGGGTTGGCTTCCCCAGCTTTGACCGCGCAGGTCTGTGGAAATACCCAATCATTGGGTATAAAGGAGCAGAATGGCTAGCAGATAATATTGCTAACGCCATGTTTGCAGACATGGAGAATAAGCACGATCGCGAGTGGATCTTAAACGTTTGGTAGATCGAGTTTAAACGCATAGGCGCTTCGCCTTCCCGCAGGGTAGGAACGCAGAGTGAAGCGCAAAGGAGCGCAGAGTAAAACTTTGCGTTCCTCTGCGCTAACCTTAGCGCGACGGCAGTCGCTACAAACTCCTCCACCCCCGCAACGCGCTGCCTCCCCTGTGCGTTAAAAAAGATGAAATATTGGAGAACTATCAATCATGACTGCAAGTATAGATCAGAATGTCGTATTTTACGGAAATTTGAGCGAACTGTATCGTTTGGCAAAAGAGGGTAAAATCAAGACCAGTTTACAAGGTAGTCATACCCGCCCCTGTAAATTCTGGACTGCAACGAAGATTTTAAGTGGGATTAAAAATGCGATCGTCATTTCTCATGGGCCGAGTGGCTGTGCTTATGGTGTCAAGCGAGCATACAAGCTGACCAATAGCCGCAATAGTGGTTCACCTTATGAACCCGTGGTGACTACGAACATGAGTGAGAAGGCGGTAATTTTTGGTGGCGAAAAAGAATTAGCAGGTGCGATTCGAGAAGTAGATGAAAAATACCATCCCGATGCGATCGTTGTTGCTACTAGTTGCGCGTCTGGTATTATTGGCGACTGTGTTGATGATGTAGTGAATAAAGCCCGCAGCGAAATCCAGTCTGAGATCATGACGATACATTGCGAAGGATTTGCCGGGGAATATCGCAGTGGATTTGATATCGTCTTTCGGCAAATCGTAGACTTTATGGAGCCGCCAACTCCAGAACGGAAAGCACAACTAGCCGATTCTGTCAATATTGTGGGCGCGAAGATGGGCCCTGAAAGGACAGAAGTCGAAACCGATGTCAAGGAACTGGTACGATTGATAGAAGGAATAGGGGCAAGAGTTCACAGCGTCATCGCAGGTGATTGTACTTTAGAAGAACTCAAGCAAGCACCGAGTGCGGCAGTTAATTGTACCTTATGTTTGGATCTTGGCTATACCATCGGCAAAGCCATGTCTGACAAGTTTGGTACTCCGTTAAATTCTACTATCCTTCCCTATGGAATTAGCGCTACAGAAAAATGGCTCGAAGGAGCGGCAAAATATTTAGGGATGGAAGAACAGGCGGCTGCTTTGATGGCGAGGGAATATGCCGCAATCAAGACTGAATTTGAGGAAGCTAAAGGTTATATAGAAGGGAAGTTAGCAATTATCGAAGGACACGATGCTATCAAGTGCTTGTCCCTTGCCCACATGTTAGATCGTGATTTTGGGATGCGTGTAGTAATTTATAACTTCCATCCGTGGAGTACAGAAGCACGAGAAACCAGTGTAGATTACCTGTTGGAAACAGGGTTAGACCCGGAAATCCTGATTACGAAGGGGACACTGGCTTTTGGCAAGTACGAGTCCATGAAACAAACGGAAGATGAATTACTAGATTTTATTGGTGGTCTTGATACCGAATCGGTAGTATATTTTGGTTCTTCCTTGAGTTTCCCTCATATTCCTGTCGTCGATTTAAATGCCATCTTAAATCGTCCTAGATTTGGCTATCGCGGAGCCTTAAAGGTCGCAAAGTGTATTAAAACAGCACTTCAATATGGTTTTAGACCTCGCAGTTCCTTAACCAAGCAAATGGTGTTCCCGAAAAATTCCGGGTTAGCATCTGCTCAATCACTGACTGGAAAACTAGCCCAAGACTTGCCTGACTGTACCGTATATGCAGAGAAGAGACGGGGCAAATGTTGTAACGAGTAATAAATAAAATGTGACTTTGCTAAATATAAAGTATGGATTTGTCTCGCCCAGAGGCGCAGAAAATTGTAGCGACTGTCTTGAAAGTCAAGCGATTATTAACAAAAAACTGGGACTGGCTGCATTGTAATGACTGGAAAACACTGCACGCTGATTCGGTGGCGTTTGATCCAAGCAAGGCTTAAGCCAAAAATGTCAAGCCACAAGCCGTTACAGACTGCGTAAAACACGGAAATGTCAAGGCAGAAATCGCTACAGGCTGCGTGAAACGCATTTAGCATAGTCAAGCCTTAGAAAAACAGGAGGAAAAAATGTCTGCTGAAACAACTTTTGACAATTGCAACCATAGTAAAGACCCAGTAGTTGGCTGTGCCCTTGAAGGTATTGCAACTACAGTTGCTGGCATTAAAGATGTCAGTATTGTGATTCAGTCTCCACAGGGTTGCGCCTCCACTGTCGCAGCTGGGTATGATGCTCATGAGGTTGATTTCACCAAGCGGAAAGTAGGTTGTACTCGTCTTTTTGAGTCAGACATTGTGATGGGAGCGTCTGAGAAACTCAAAGGGATGATTAAAGAGGCGGATAAATCTTTTGATGCTAAGGTGATGTTTGTCGTTGGTACTTGTGCGGCAGACATTATTGGTGAAGATATTGCGGGATTGTGCCATCAACTCCAACCGGAGGTCAAAGCTAAACTCGTTCCTTTAATGGCTGGTGGGTTTCGGGGCAATGCTTACGATGGCTTGGAGATGGGTTTGGAGGCTTTACTTCCTTTTATCAAAAAAAGGCAGACGAAGAGAAGGGGCAGAAAGCCAAGGATTGTAAATATCATTGCGCCACAGGCAAATTTGAATCCTACTTGGTGGGCTGATTTGGAATGGGTAAAAAAGACGTTAAAATCTTTAAGGATTAAAGTACAGACGGTCTTCTCTCATGATACCTCATTTGAAGAACTAGAGCAAGCTGGTGAGGCAACCGCCAATATTGTTCTCAGTCATGATGTTGGGTATAAGTTTGCTCGGAAAATGCAACAGACCCATGACATCCCTTTGATCCTTGATGATATACCTTTACCAGTAGGTGTAAACAACACTAGCCGATGGTTGAAGGCATTGGCGGCACATTTCAAGATCGAAGAAAAAGTCGTCGAACCGCTAATTAAACAAGGCGAAGAAATGGTCGTAGATACACTTCGCAAACGAGCATTGATGATTATTCCCCGATATCGTAACTGTAGAATTGCTATATCTGCGGATGGAACGCTTGGTATTGGACTGGTCAGAATGCTCTTTGAAGAATTAGAGATGATTCCAGAAGTCTTATTATTTCGTTCAGCAATGCCTGATTCTCGTTCAATTCTGGAGCGAGAACTAGATAGTCTTGGTCTTACTTCCCGCGTAGTATTTTCGGCAGATGGCTATCAGGTAAAACAGACCTTAGAAGAGTTTGATGTTGATGCTGTGATTGGTTCGGCATGGGAAAAATACATGGCAGAGGAATTGGGAATCAAAATTGCTTTTGATGTATTTAGTCCTACTAACAGAGAAACTTATGTTGACAAGCCATATTTTGGCTATGAAGGCATGATCAATATGATGGAAGTGATTGCTAACGATTGGGATAGAGCTTTTCGTTCCAAAGAGATTCATTGGACATAGAGAAGTGTTGTTTGACACTCCCCACGACTTTAGTCGGGGGATTCTAGCATCACTGACGTTCTTTGTTGCTTATATTCACATCTTCCAAGACTACCTTAGCATTAGCCAGGGTTAAGTTATGCGCCAGTCTCTTGGCGTATTCGTTCTTCTGACTTGTTACTTTCCCACGGACTTTTCAAGTGTGAGTGGCTTTATCCTTACCATTGCGATCGCCCCCAAGGTTAAGTATCAATACGCTTGGGTTAAGGCTCAAAGTCAGGTAAATTGAGGATTATTTCAAAGCCAGGAAATTGACTGTGGTACATTTCAAAGATTTCTCAAATTGACTTTGGCAAAGAGTTTTAGCCTGAGTTTAATTGTATTGGCTTAGAAATACTCATCAGTCCAAAAAAAATCTATTGATTATTGAGCAGTAATAAACCTTAAACCTAAGAAGAGAGCCGCTACAGTTCCCGAAACAGAAATTTCACCTTGAAGAATTTTTTCTACAACTGATTCTATGGAAATCAACACAATTTCAATTTCTTCTGTAATATCAAGTTTTTGTTCTCCAACTTTTCTCACATTTTCTGCTAAAAATAAATGTATTTGATTAGTATCTTTACTCGGCTTATCGTATAGAGTTCCTATTTTTCTAAATTCTTGGGGTATATAACCAGTCTCTTCTCTCAGTTCTCTAATAGCTGCTACTTCTGCACTCTCTTTTGTGGGATCGAAATTCCCTGCTGGTAATTCTAAGAAAAACTCACCTACGGCGTGTCTGTATTGCCGGACAAAAATTATCTCCCCACTACTAGTAATAGGTAAAACCATCGCAACGTCTGGTTTAATACTGACAAAATAATCATCTATAATTCTAGCATTGGGTAATTCTATTTCATCTTGCCTGACTTGACACCAAGGGTTATCTAAAACCATTTTTGATTTCAAAGTCTTCCATTTTTTTAAGTTGCTCATAAATCCATTAACAAATAAAGGTATGTATAATAACTTTAGTAACTAAGTACAGCTTTGCGTAAAATCGTGGCGAATTGAGGCTGAAAATTTAAACGCAGAGGGACCATTGGTAAGCGCAGAGGTACGCCAAGAATTCGCTACGAATTAATGAAATGCTGTACTAAGCAATGAACGTAAAAAAGTATAACAGATGTATCCGATAATCTAAACTTTGAACTTACACTGGCTTTTGCCGTAACATAGAGCAGATTACCACTTGGTGAGGTACAGATGATTTTAAGGGCACAGCATTGCTCATTGGTGTCAACTTAAGCCTCGGCGAAGGTCATTCGCGGCTACACAGGCAAGGTTCGCCTATCGCGCTTCGCGCACCACACGGACTAACTACAAAATTAAGGCTTTTTAACCCAGGTCGGTGGGTAAAGTTTCGTGTAAACGCGGTTTCTAACCGCCCATTTCGCGTTAAGTTGACACCTATGAGCAGTGCTGTGCCCCTACCTGTGTACTTCATGTAACTGAAAAATGCTGTAATATACAAAATAAATATGCAAATAAATGTAAATTTATTTACAGTAAACAAGAGATTTCCGTTGACCATTAGTCGAGGTACAACGGCACAGACAACGAATGTATGGGTGAGGATTTCATCCGATGGGATCGAAGGGTGGGGAGAAGCATCGCCATTCGGTGTGGGTAATCATCGGCAATCAACAGATACAATCAAAGATGCTTTACAGCAAATTGCGCCCCTCTTAGAAGCATTCAGTCCCTTACAGCGACAGCAAATTGAGCAAGTTTTAACACAAAACCAGGTTCCTTCTGCTGCTAGAGCAGCGTTGGATATAGCAATGCACGACTGGTTGGGTAAGCGCGTAGGATTACCTTTGTGGCAAATTTGGGGACTCGATCGCAATCAAATAGTACCAACTTCAGTAACAATTGGTATCAATTCGCCTGAAGCTGCCAGGGCTAGAGCGCGAGACTGGTTACAATTTATCGATGTCCGCCTTTTTAAGGTGAAACTAGGTAGTCCAGATGGCATAGATGCAGATAAAAAAATGCTATTAGCAGTGCGAGAAGAAGCACCGGAACCAGAGTTTTTCGTTGATGCCAACGGGGGTTGGAGCTTGGAAGATGCGATCGCAATGTGCAATTGGCTGAGTAATTTAGGTATAAAGTATGTAGAACAGCCATTACCAAGGGGGCAGGAAAAAAGTTTAGCAAAACTCAAAGAACACTCTCCCCTGCCCATCTTTGTCGATGAAAGTTGCTTCACAAGTTCTGATATTCCCGATTTGGCAAACTACGTAGATGGTATAAATATCAAACTGATGAAAGCAGGGGGACTAACGGAGGCGATGCGAATGGCACATACAGCGCGAGCATATCGGTTGCAAATAATGTTCGGTTGCTATTCTGACAGTTCGCTAGCTAATACAGCAGCATTACAGCTAGCACCACTAGCTGATTATCTAGATTTAGACAGTCACCTTAACTTAATTGATGACCCCTTTATGGGTGCATTGCTAAAAGAAGGGAGAGTTTTGCCAAACGATTTACCAGGTTTGGGGGTACAACACAGTGCGTCTACCACTTAATCAACGAGTAGCAATCTTACTACATGAGGGAACTACAGGGACTCACGGCAAAACAGGACTCGCAATTTTACGTTACAGCGAAGCCCCAATTGTAGCCGTCATCGATCGCGAGTGTGCTGGCAAATCTCTGACAGAATTAACAGGTATCAAGCGTGATGTACCAATTGTGGCATCGGTAGCCGCAGCCTTAGAGTACAAGCCAGAAGTTTTGGTAATAGGCATTGCCCCGAGTGGTGGTGCGATTCCAGATGATTACTGGCTGGAAATCAAAGATGCTATAGAAGCAGGGATGTCGTTGGTGAATGGTTTACATACACCAATGGCAAACATCCCAGACTTAAATGCACTGCTCAAACCAGGGCAACTAATTTGGGATGTTCGCAAAGAGCCGTCTAATATAAGTGTTGCTAGTGCAATGGCACGCACCCTCCCCTGTCGGCGGGTGTTGACGGTGGGAACCGACATGGCGATCGGTAAAATGTCAACTAGCTTAGAGTTACATTGGGCATCAAAACTGCGGGGCTGGCGTTCTAAATTTCTTGCCACAGGTCAAACTGGGGTGATGCTAGAAGGGGATGGCGTGGCTTTAGATGCCGTGCGGGTAGATTTTGCTGCTGGTGCTGTGGAACAAATAGTCATGCGCTACGGCAAAAACTATGACATTCTGCACATTGAAGGACAAGGTTCGCTGCTACACCCTGGTTCAACAGCAACTTTACCCCTGATTCGTGGTTCGCAACCAACTCAACTGGTTTTAGTCCATCGGGCGGGACAAGTTCATGTACGTAATCATCCCCATGTGCTAATTCCACCTTTACCAGAGGTAATTCAGCTTTATGAAACCGTTGCTAGCGCCGGTGGTGCTTTTGGAAGTGTTCCTGTAGTGGGTATAGCACTTAACACAGCCCATTTAGATGAGTCCACAGCTAAGGATGCGATCGCTCAAATAACAACAGAAACCGGACTACCTTGCACCGATGTAGTCCGCTTTGATGCAAACGTGCTTTTGGATGCGGTGATGAAGAATTAGGTTCTGACCAA
>CAZZZY010000206.1:0-9132 GCA_964658545.1 uncultured Acetobacteraceae bacterium
TTAAAATTAAATTTTTAGTAGTAATTGGAAAACTTTTTATGGCTATTGTTCGAGAAACTATCAGAGCAATTTTTATAACTCTAATGCTTTGGTTGTTGACTGCAATCATCTACCCTCTAATAATCCTTGTAGTGGGTCAAGTTTTTTTGCCATATCAAGCTAATGGCAGCATTATGCTGAATTTGAATAATGAACCAATTGGTTCGGCTTTGATTGGTCAGGTGTTCACATCTGAGCGATATTTCCATCCTCGTCCCAGTACAGTTAGATATAGCCAAGGAAAAAAAGCCAAGCCAACTGGTATATCTGGAGCCAGCAATCTCGCCGCCAGCAATCCAGAGCTACTGAAGCGGATTTTAGAACAAGCAAATCAATTGCGGGACGAAAATCTTCAACCGATAGCTGATATAATTTATACATCTGCTTCTGGTTTAGATCCACATATTTCCTTCAAAGCCGCACGGCAGCAATTGTCGCGGGTTGCTAGTGCGCGTAAAGTAAAAGAAGATGAGATCCTACGTTTAATTAATAAGTATACTGATGAAAGATTTTTATGGATTTTTGGCGAGCCTGGAGTCAATGTTCTCCGATTGAATTATGCCCTTGACTTGCAAGATATTAATCGTCAGCAAAATCAATAAATGGGAATGGGGCAAAATAGTTCCTCTTTTTCCACTTCTGAGTAAAGAATTGAGATTCTCCACTTAGCACTCATAAGGGGTATGGGTAAAGCGCCGTTTTGCGATGAAGTAGGAGTACTATAATACTATATAGGTACTTAAGAGTGAAATGTCAGATAATAATACTGGTTTGGCTAGCACTGCACCTTTAAATTCTGGAAGTTACTCGCTTTATCCACCGCGACGGCGGGGCAAGCATAAAATATTTATTGGCATGGCTCCTGGAGTAGGCAAAACCTACCGGATGCTGGAAGAGGGACACGCACTTAAACACGAGGGAATTGATGTCGTCGTTGGGCTTTTGGAAACCCACGGACGCAAGGACACGGGGGAGAAGGCAGAGGGACTAGAGACTGTACCCCGCAAGCAATATCCTCGTGGTGAATTGACCCTAACGGAAATGGATACAGATGCTATCTTAAAGCGATCGCCCCAATTAGTCTTAATCGATGAACTGGCTCACACCAACGTCCCTGGTTCCCCACGCGAAAAACGCTACGAAGATGTAGAAGTAGTTTTGGCAGCAGGTATTGATGTCTTCTCCACAATGAATGTGCAACATTTGGAAAGTCTCAATGACCTTGTAGCAAGAATTACTGGAGTAGTAGTCCGTGAGCGAGTTCCTGATCGGATTCTGGATGAAGCAGACGAAGTAGTGTTAGTAGATGTCACACCGGAAACCCTGCAAGAACGGTTATTAGAAGGCAAGATTTACGCACCGCAAAAAATCCAACAATCCCTCGATAATTTTTTCCAACGCCGTAACCTGATTGCTTTGCGGGAATTGGCTTTGCGAGAAGTCGCAGACAATGTAGAAGGAAATGCCATCGCTACAACCCCCAATGGGCAATCCTGTAATATTCACGAGCGGGTTTTGGTGTGCATATCTACCTATCCCAACTCAGTGCAGCTGTTACGTCGGGGTGCGAGGCTGGCTAACTACATGAATGCTCCACTTTATGGCTTGTTCGTTGCCAATCCAGAGCGCTTCCTCACCAAGGAGGAAAGCTTACACATCTACACTTGTGAGAAGCTCTGTAAAGAATTTGAAGGTACTTTTCTTCATGTTAACAACAGTAACGTCGCCAATGCGATCGCTGAAGTTGCTGAGAAATATCGGATTACCCAAATTGTAATTGGAGAGAGTCAGCGATCGCGCTGGCAAATGCTCCTCAAAGGATCTTTGACGCAAAAATTGGTGCACTTGCTCAAAAATATAGATTTGCATATCATTGCCAGCGAGAAAATTGTTTCACCCAAACAGGGAATTAAATTTCCCCAAAAATCTCAGAAGTAAAGCTCCCATGCAGACCATAGGGGATATGATGTTTGAGATGTAGCCGTGCGATAGTTCCTTTAGAGAAGTCACTAGCATCCAAAATTATCACATCTGAGCGGTGATGGGCAGCATCATAAACCAAAGCTAATACCCAACCATCATCTTCCTTTTCAGAATCTGGACGGGGAACAAAAATCGGTTCACCTACAAAACCACGGGGTGCAGCACTCCAAAATTGTCTTTCTCCAGACTCTAAATCAATTTTCAGCAAAGCTTGTAAGGGCGCATTACCACTCTCTGCATGAGCCGCACCTATATATAGATATCGATAAGGATTTCCCACATTCGCCGGATGGATGCTGGGAAATTCACAACAGCGATTATCAATCAATTCCCGGCGGACTGTCCCATTCGTTAGATTCAGATAAAATCGCCAGAGTTGCCCAGGTGAAGATGTCTCAAAATCAACTTGTCGAAAATCGCTTTTGGGTTCGACTTTTGACAAAGATTCGTAGCAAATAGAGTCAATCAAAACTTCCTCTCCTACCTCAAAACCATTGACGTGGTGGAAGACAAAACCAGACTGAGTTTCCAGAATTTTTATCTCTTCTTGCCCTTCTTTGGGGAAGCGGGGAATAATTAGAATTTGAGTTGGCTGAGTTGGCTGAAATTTGATACATTCTCCCACCGCACGTATTCCCAAAGCGAAAGGTATGGGATTAAAGGTGACAGGATTTTGAAAGAAGATGCAGTAATTGGGGGTAATCACAAAATCGTGAATGAAACAAAAACCTGAAACCTTATGAGCGTGCTGTCTGACAATTTCACCCGCTAGGTTTAGCTCGAAAATAGTAATTGTAGTAGATAATCCCGGCTTAATCGAGAAATTTACCAGGCAAGATTTACCCCCATCTTGTTCACAAATATTTTCCAAGCGGGGATGTGCAGCGAAAGCTTCACCTGCTGACAAAGCACCATTAAAATATTCATTACCCAAGGTTTCAAGAGTGTAGGGATCGAGGCGATATGCTTCAGAAGCTTCCCACAGTGCCAGCAGTTTACCACCCCAATAAATAACATTTGTATTGGCGATGTTTTTGAGTTTGAAGTCAAAAATATTAGCTAGCCAACCACCGGGTTTTTGAGTACCAAAAGTACCGCGATAGAGAATTTTACCCGCTTTTTGCTCTGCCAAATAGCCAGTTGTGCGGACAAAGCGGTTGCGAAAATGGGCACGACCATTGGTAAAGGTAATTTTGCTAATCATCCCATCCCCATCAAATGGGTGATGAAAAAGTTGTCCATTCACATCCAGCAAACCAGGGCCATTTCTAAACAGTGTACCTTTTAATTTTCTAGGAATTTCTCCTTCTATATCATCAATCCAATAATCAAACTCTTGGGTGAGAGATTGATATCCTGCTTGCCAGTCTGCACGAGTGTAGGATGTTTCTGTAAGGTGGCTTTCTTGACTTTTAAAACTCTGCATATACTTTGTTTTTTATTGTTACCTTGTATGCGAATATGTAGACACTGAAAATAATTCCTTTACAAATTTGCTGCAACAGAGAAGCCGCGTATTAACTTGACTTTGTATGAGATTTATTACCTATTCCACTATTTCCGATTCTGGTTCTTTCAGTACCAACTCAGACATCAAATCAGGTAAAAAAGGTTTTTCCCTATCTCTGGATGTCTCAGCTTGCTCTTGGGCAGCAGGTAGCCAGTTGATAAATGGTAGCGGTAACAGCGTACTAAGGTTAGTAATTACCACCAATAGCCACAGTGAATCAAAGTTAGTTGCAGTAATCCCCAGCCAATAGGTGAGTAATGCCCCCAATGCTTGGGAAACCGTTCCGGCTGAATTAAATATTGACATTAACAAGGCAAATAAGGTTGCTTCCACACCAGAGGGACAAAGCCTTGCTGCTAGCACCATCACTGGCATAAAGGCAATTTTCCCCATCACAGTCAGAATAAGACTATCACCCAAACTAAACCAGTGGTCATCTATACCTAACAGCCTGTTTGTATGAGTCACTAACAACAGCGTCGTCATTCCTAACATTGACGAAAGGACAGTACTCCAAGCAAAAATCACGCGAAAAGGGATGCTTTTGAGGTAACGTTGAAAAATCCAAACACCTGCTAAAGAAGCGAAACTTGTCACCAAGTTTACCCGCCCCAAAAATTCTGCTTCAAAGTGTAATTCGTTGGTAGAGAAGTAGAAAAAGGCTGATTCAGCATTTGGGGTAGCTTGCCAGATGAAGACAAACGCTGTTGGTAGCCAAATTGTTTTTTGAGTAATGGCAAGGCGTAGCTGCTTCAGTTGATGTTTGATTGGTAAAGGATTGCTGTGATTAGTGCTAATGGGGGACTCAGCAATTAACCAAGCTACCCCTGAAACAATGAGAGGGAACAAGGCGGTAATTCCAAAGACAGTACGGGTAGTAAAGTATTGGAGCAGCAGACCGCTAAAGTATGCTGTTATTAAACCTCCGATCGCAGAAGCACCCCAGCATAGAGATTGTAGTGAACCGGCTTTGGCTTGGGATTCGCCTCTAGCACGTTCCACAACCAGCGAGTCAACTATTACGTCACTCATGGCAACCGAGAGAGAACTAAGAGCGATCGCTAAGGTAGCTGCCCAGCTAGTATGAACTATTGTGGCCAGACTCACCCAGGAAGCAGTTCCCAATATCCCCGATAAAATCAAGTAAGGACGGCGACGATAGCCAAATATAGGTAAGCCATCAGAGATAAAACCAAATACCGGCTTGATCATCCAAGGTAAGAAGACAATTCCCAGTAGCGCTGACACCTGGACTGGACTCAGTAGCAGTTCATCTTTGAGGAAAAAGCTCACAGCTAAACGCGATAACCCTAAAATTCCTTGGACGAAGTAAACGGTGAGAATTGCAATTAACTCCGCATTGGGTTCATTACCCAAGAAGATTTTTTGTGTTAGTGAGTCTTTGAACTTGGACAAGCCAGATGATTGAAGCACCATTAGATAAATATTTTGTAAATTTTATTTACTTTTCTATCATATCGATTCTTAAAATCTGGGCTTTAGGATTCAGTTACATCCCAAGTTAAGCCTTTCACGGTATCTGGAAAACCTTTCTCTTTCTGGAGAGACTTGGAATTTTCCTCCTTCCCGCATCCTACGATGTACACACAAGTTTTGCCGAAGCCATATCTTTATTAATAAATTCGCTTGTAAATGATGGATAGGGTTAAGTTTCAATACTACTTGGTTAAGAAAATTTGTAGGTTGAGTTGAAGGTTGTGATATAGATAGCAAAAGAATTAGGGCGAGCTTACTTAGGTAAACTCGCCTGTATTTAATATTAATTTCTCACTGGAACTTCTGAAATTTGACCTATGACAGGGTAAACGAAGTGGATCCTGTGAGTAAGGTATAGAGAAAATCAGGCAAATCTTGTTTAGCTAGAATTGGTATCTTTAAGCTGCTACACTTATGACAATTGCAAAACTGACTTTTTCTTGACTTGACGAGTCATGACTGAAGCAGCACCCACAAAACCAATCACAAAAATTCCTAATACAGAAGAAGACTCAGGAACTGCTGCTGTAACAACGGTACCAGTGATACTCTTGTAGCCAGTGGCTACTGTGTGATTATCTGATTCAAAGCCAGTTCCGCCAGCATTGCTGAAGACAACCTGATTAAAAGTTCCGACAATATCGTAGAAGTTGATGAATGCAAAGGGTTCTCCATTATCCTGACCCTGGTATTGCCCACTAGGATTACCGTTGTAGGCACCACTATTTGGTAAAGCTGCAATATAACTTTCTACATTAGCTGTAGTCAGAGTTTCTAAGAGCTGACCGTTTGAATAAAATGAAAGTGTGTTATTAACATCTCCCGCAGACCACCAAAGTCCAAAGTAACTTTGTGGGGTTGTCAAATTCAGGGTGGAAGTCGTAACCCCCCCCGATATACCGGAGTTTACATCAAAAAAGTTGCCTGTTCCACCAGCACCACCATATTGGTTTGCACCCTGAACTAGACCACTCGTATAATTACCAACATTACTCCATGCGAAGTTTTGTACACTGTTACTTGCTGTTAGTCCATTATCAAAATTTTCTACATTATAATTAACAAGATTTGAGTAATTTGCAGTTTCTGCGGTTGGGGCTTCTATTGATACTGTAAAAGGTGTAGATGCCATTACAGGATGGGTAAGAGTAGCTAAGGACAAAACAACACCAGAGGCGATCGCGGACTTAATTAAAAGACTTTTCATCTTAGAATCCTTTTCGTTTTTTTTATACTTCGTGTTCATAGCCTCATTGTGCGATGTGCTTCTAGATTTCAACATCAGAGGGATTACTACTTTTTCAATTGGATTCTCCGTGGATAAAAATGTAAGTTGTTAGACTTTATTGAGAGGAGAATTACTGATATTATGTTTTGTGAAGTCTATGGCTTTATGTAGAAAGTGCAAAGTTATCAGTGGTAAATTATAAACAAGCCTTATTTATAAAAAGTGCCGTTTTGTGATTCGCAAGCAGTTTATATTTTTAGGGTTAGGTCAAGAAGGCATGAGGCATTGTGCTATACCAATTCCTTGAAAAACTGTGCTTATCCTCTGGCTGAATAGTTTTTCAACCTCACGATCAAGATTACCTTCGTTTTTCTTTAAGGTAACTACATGACCTGCACTTTGCTGTGCGATTAACTTCACAATCTTTTTATTTTTGAAAATACATCCAGATAGTTCTGACTTTTCACGGCATCTGGAAAACTTCTCTCTAAATTTCTCTCCTAAAAGGAGAGAGACTTTGAATTTCCCCTTAGAGCGTCGGAAAGGGGGTTAGGGGGTTAGGTTAATCGTTAGCTTTTCCACATAACCTGAATATTTCAAACGTAATTATTCTTTCTACTTCAAGCTGATACCACGTTCTTTGGCAGTTAGCTGTAGGCTACCTCTCATCCCTAATTCGTCAACTATGCCACCTTAGTTATTTTGACATGGGTATAGCGGTTCCCATTTAGATGCGGTACAATGCCGTGCCCTTACGGGTGTACTTCACTCAAGCGAGAAACGCTATAGTAGCATGAATTAAACTACCTCTTGCAATCAACAAAAGAGTCTTGGTCAATGCATCCGACAGAAGAAACTGCTGTCCCTACTCGCGTTATCGGTTTAATCAGTGGCACATCCGTAGATGGTATAGATGCTGCGTTGGTAGATATCTCTGGTACAGAATTGGATCTCAAAGTTGAGTTGGTAGCTGGGGCAACATATCCTTATCCAGCAGAACTCAGAGAAAGAATATTGGCAGTTGGTGCAGGTGTTGCCATCTCAATGGCAGAATTGGCAGAAATAGATGATGCGATCGCCCAAGTCTTCGCCCAAGCCGCCCAAAATATTCAAATTGGTCATCAGCCAGCTACTCTCATTGGCTCCCACGGTCAGACGGTTTATCATCGACCACCAGCAGGGGAGTGGGGAATGGGGAAGAAAACCACTCTCCACTCCCGACTCGGTTATAGTCTGCAACTTGGGCGAGGTGAGTTAATTGCCCATCTTATGGGTATTAAAACTGTGAGCAACTTCCGCGTTGCTGATATCGCTATTGGTGGTCATGGCGCGCCTCTCGTGCCCAGAGTAGATGCCTATTTGCTCAGTCATTCCCAGGAGGGGCGTTGTATTCAAAACATTGGTGGTATTGGTAATGTAGCTTATATTCCGCCTCGGCATGGCGACTGGCTCTCAAAAATTCGCGCTTGGGATACTGGGCCAGGAAATAGTCTATTGGATCTAGCGGTGGAGCATTTAAGCGCTGGTAAGAAAACTTACGATGAAGATGGCAATTGGGCCGCAAGTGGTACTCCAAGCCATCCGTTAGTAGAACAATGGCTCAACCAAAACTATTTTCATCTACCGCCGCCCAAATCCACTGGTCGAGAATTATTTGGTGTGACTTACCTGCATCAGTGTTTAAAAGATGCCCAAGCATACCAACTTAATGCTGTTGACATACTGGCAACTCTGACGGAACTTACAGCTGCTTCAATTGTTCATAGTTACCACAGTTTTTTGCCGGAAATGCCACAGAGGGTACTATTATGTGGCGGTGGTAGTCGCAATCTCTATTTGAAAAGTCGATTAGAGTTGTTACTGGGATCAATACCAGTCTTGACTACAGATGAAGTTGGTTTAAGTGCAGATTTTAAAGAAGCGATCGCCTTTGCAGTTTTAGCCTACTGGCGACTTTTGGGTATTCCTGGAAACCTACCTACGGCCACTGGAGCACCTCAAGAAGTGCTTTTGGGAGAAATTCACCAAGTTCAGTGCTGAGATAGAAACTAAATCCCCTATGCATTACTTAATTACGAATTACGTTAGCGACGCGAAAAGCGAGTCCGCGTACTCCTACGGAGAAGCGAGCTACGCTTTTCGCGTCTGTCTGCGACACGCTGCGCGAACGTAGAGAGCGTCATTACGAATTACGAATTATTTTAATTCTTCACTCAGCACTCATAACTCAGCACTGCTATAACTGTAGTCTTGGCGGCACTCGATCAAGACAGGAAATATAGAAGGTGGCTCATACTTTTTTATTGGAACCAGGACGTTGGATAATACAAGGAAATTGGCTGGAACGTAATGGTATGCCAATCAGCGTCAAGGGTATGACCTTGGTAGCTTGGAATCGAGATAACTGGTTCACTATGGCCACAAAGCTGATATTCCCAGGTAGCGATCGCTCAGAAATCTCTCTACAATACAAGGGACGGTTGCATGAAGGAGAGCGTCAGTATACTTTTTTACTACAACATAATCTTTGGGGGCAGGTTGAAGGTGAAGGTTGGATTGGTATAGATACTATTGTGCAG
This sequence comes from uncultured Acetobacteraceae bacterium, assembly GCA_964658545.1. Classification (GTDB taxonomy): domain Bacteria; phylum Cyanobacteriota; class Cyanobacteriia; order Cyanobacteriales; family Nostocaceae; genus Nostoc. The sequence goes on from CAZZZY010000206.1 coordinate 8,837, forward strand.
CGTTACTGGGTACTAGGCGATCGTCAGCGTCGTAGTGGCTTTGAAACCCTGCACCAGATTTCAGAAGATACATATTATCTCAGTAGTGGCATCTTGGTTGGTCATTTTTTAACTAATACAATGGAAGCTACTCTAGAGCTTAAAAAGTAAAAAGATAATCCCCATAATTAACAATTCAAAATTCACGCATTCAAACATTTTAGACAATTTCCGAATTATTTTAACATTCTGTCGTGAGTGTGGTATTCCCTAATTAGGGTTTTTGGCAGATCCTAGAGTTAGTTATCTACTCAAAA
>CAZZZY010000207.1:0-9109 GCA_964658545.1 uncultured Acetobacteraceae bacterium
TATTGAAACTGGTTGGGATGAAGAGAATTGTGCAGTGATTGTAATTGACCCAGAACTAGAGATTTGGATATTACAAGATAATCGCAACGTAGAAGAGGCTTTTCGGTTTAAACAAGATATCTCTTTAAGAAAGTGGTTAGAACAAAAAGGTTTATGGGATGCTTCAGCGTTGAAACCTGCTGACCCGAAGAAAGCTGTTGAAGATGCTTTGAAATTCTCCAGAACTCCTCGCTCATCAGCTATTTATAAAAATATAACCAGCAAAGTCTCTGTCAAAGGGTGTACAGATACAGCATTTGAAATGTTGTGCATTAAAATGCAGCAATGGTTTCCATTTGAGGAGGGTCAAGCATGAAAACTACCAAGCTAGACTTTCCAGTGATGTCCTCTTGGATGGAAAATAACGGGCGGCGTTTGGATTGTAACCCTTACCTTTCAGGAGCTTTTGAAGCGAAGGTAATACTTGAAAAGCTCTCTGCCAAGAAACAACCTTTGCATGAAGTTACACAGGGAGGAATGAAAGGGATTTTTAATGGCCCCAGATTTGCTCGTAATTATGTTGAAGACCCAGAATACGGTATTCCTTTTCTTGGCAGTGTAGATATTTTGGCAGCAGATTTATCAAATCTTACCCTTTTATCTAAAAAACAAGTAGCTTCACATCCAGAGTTACTAATTGATGAAGGGTGGACTTTGATAACTTGTTCTGGAACTATAGGAAGAATGGTTTATTCCCGTTCCGAGATGATGGGAATGGCTGGTTCACAGCATTTTATGCGGGTTATTGCTAACCCTGATAAGATTTTGCCAGGTTATCTATATGCTTATCTTAGCAGTAGCTTTGGTGTACCTATTGTTATATCAGGAACTTATGGTTCAATTATTCAAAGTATTGAACCTCAACATATTGCTGATTTACCAGTGCCAAGGTTAGGAAAAGATATTGAAGAAAAAGCACATAAAAACATTGAAGAATCAGCAAAATTAAGAAGTGAGTACCAAATACAAATTAAGGAAGCAACTCATCGGCTTTTCAGTGCAGTAGGACTCAAGGATATTACGGCTGTTGATTGGCATAAGATGGGAAAAGACCTCGGTTTCTCTCATAATTTAGAGTCCCATATTTCTCTTCGTGCTGCCAACTTTAATCCAAGATTTAAAAAGCTATGTGAGACTATTAGTTCTACCCAATATAAAGAAATTGATGAAATTTGCATGCCTGGAACTTTACAGCGTGCAGGTAGATATAAACGTATTGATGCTGACCCTGAATTTGGATGTCAATTAATAGGACAAAGACAACTTTTTTGGTTGAGGCCAGAAGGAAGGTGGGTGGCGAAGTCTGCGTTAGGTGATGATGTTTTTGTTAAACCTGGAACTATTCTAGTCGCAGCAAGAGGAACTTTGGGTGAAAGCGAACTTTATTGTCGTTCCGAGTTTATTTGGGGAGCAGCAATTTCAATGGCGTATTCAGAAGATATGCTACGTATAATTGCAGATGAACAAATTATGCCAAGAGGTTGCTTATTTGCTTTTCTGAGATCAGAAACAGCATTTAGAATGCTCAGGTCATCGACTATGGGCAGTAAAATGCAAGACCATCATCATGAATTTGTATCACATCTGCCTGTTCCCTATCCCGATAAAGAAATACAGCAAGAAATTCATGAAATTGTTGTAAATGCTTATGAAAAGCGTCATCTCTCAAATGTTTTAGAAGATGAGGCAGTTGCAATTGTTGAACAGGCTATTTCTTCAGGAGGTGTTTGATGGTTGCTAAAGTCATTCGTATCGGTGAACCTGTCAACGACTCTGAACGCCAAGCAATTAAGTTGCTCCGTGATAACTTACCTGATACCTATACCATAATTCATAACTTTGAAATCCCTCAAGGCAAAGAAAAATATGAAATTGACCTAGCCATCATCGCCCCTCACAGCATTTTTATTATTGATGTTAAAGGTATTCCCGGACTGATTGATATTTATAATTCAAAATGGTATCCAGAAGGACGAGGTAATATTGGTGCGCCATTAGCAAAGTGCAGACAAAATGCTAAGGTTATCAAATCTTTAATTTGTGATACTTTTCCCACCAAAACAGACCTCAAACAAATTCACGTCCACGCTGCAATTTTAATGACAGCACCTAACTCTCATGTAGATGCTCATGGGAGTTCTGATGAAGATGATATCACTTACCTCAATCAAAAATGCCTGACTTATTTCAAAGGTAAAGGTCATATTCCTAGCCATCGTTCACAGGATATTCGTTCTTTTCACACTAATATTGAACAAGCAATTGTCGGGAAAGCCCGTCCCAAGTCTGCGCCTACTATTTACCGTGAATGGCAAATAGAAGAGGAACTGGGAGGAACCCCAGATAAATATACAGAATACCGCGCCAAGCATATTTTTCTCGGTAAACGCGGGGGAATAGCTCGACTGCGCGTTTATGAAGTTGACCCCTATGAAGAGCATAGCATCCGCGATCGCCAACGCAATCTGATCAGCAATGCTTATCGCTCAATGGTGCAAATGCCTGGTCATCCGAATATATTGAAATTAAAAGAATTTTTTCCCACTGAAGCAGAAGATAAATTCATTTTAGTTATAGAAGATATCCCCGGAGAACCCCTCAGCCAACACATCAGAAAACCAAATTTAGCACTTACTTTTGACCAAAAAATTGGCATAATACGGGATATTCTCTCAGCCCTTGACCACGCCCATAAATACGAGGTTATTCACCGCAACTTAACTGTAGATGTTATCTTAGTAACTCCTGATGGGAATGCGCGGCTAACTGCTTTTGACTACGCTAGAGTGACAAAAAACCGCAGCAGTACAATTGCAGGGGATATTGTAGACGAGCTTGATTATAACTATCAAGCACCTGAATGTTACCGCGACCCCACCGAAGCCAGTATCGCCTCAGATTTATTCTCGGCTGGGTTGGTCTTTTACGAATTATTAACCGGACAAACGGCCTTTGAGAATATTTCCCAAGTTTTTGACTGCGATGCTATTTTCCCAGAAAAACCATCCTCCTATAAACCAGACCTCCCAGCAGGTATCGATGAATGGTTGCAGAAACTTTGCGCTTTTGACGTTGAAGACCGCTTTATAAGTGCAGCAGTTACACTTGTAGAACTCAACAATATCATCACGCCAAAATCACCAGTGCTACCCCCAACACCCAATACAGGGGAAAACCTTAAATCTTTAGCTGAAATAGATTTGCGAGATTTACCAGCAGAATATCTTCTTGGTAATCAATTTATTATCCAAAAGCGTCTTGGCCAGGGTGGGTTTGGGGTAGCTTACAAAGTCTTTGATTCGATGGCAGATAGGGATTTAGTAATGAAACTTATCACCCGCGACAAGCAATCAATTTACCAGCGCTTGGTACGAGAGTACAAAACACTACTAAATATTCCCGAACATCCTTATATTGTCAAAGTTATTTTTGCTAGTAAATTTCCAGATGATACACCATACATCTTATTTGATTACATTGATGGTGAAGATGTAGAAAAGCTTCTAGAAACAGAAGCCCTTTCCTTGGAAGATACTGTAAAAATTGCACTACAAACCGCCGCAGGGTTGGCACATCTGCACGAAAATGGTGTTTATCACCAAGATATCAAGCCTTCTAATCTGCTGCTGACAGACAAGGGAGTTCGGATCATTGACTTTAACGTTGCTGTCTCAGAACGGGATGAAAGCATGACAGGCGGTGGAACTAGGGCTTATATCCCACCAGATTTTGACCTTACTCTAGATTTAGACCAAATTGATCAAGCCCAAAAAAGCGATCGCGACCTCTATGCACTGGGGATTACCTTTTATGAGTGCATTACAGGCAAATATCCTTTCGATGATCGAGAGCCGAAGCTAAGGCGAGATAAACTACCCCACGATCCACGAAATTTCACTGCGTCTAAGGATTTGAATGACGAATTAGCACAATTCTTGATGAAGGCTATTTCTCCCTACAGGGTTGATAGATTTTCTTCTGCTAAGGTATTCGGCGAAGCATTGCATATAATCAAACACCCAAGAAAAATTTTCCAACCCACTCAGTTAACAACTGAATCCTTACCATCGGCCTTAACAGATACTTCTAAACCTAATTTCAATCCCTTTGTTAGCCATTTGCTTACCCTGTACAGCCAAAGTCAGCAAACCAATGCAGGAACCAGAGGATTAGATAAAATAGGCAAGTTAACTTATGTCCCTACACTGTTAGACCAAGCATTGCAACCTGCAATTTTAGCAGGTGAATTTAGCCTAGTGATGATTTCCGGTAACGCGGGTGATGGAAAAACTGCCTTTATTCAGCAATTAGAAAACTATGCAAAAGATAAAGAAAACGTTCAATTAAAACGAGGACTAAACGGTTCCGAGTTCCAAATAAGGGGACGGACTTTTTTTACCAATTATGACGGTAGCCAGGATGAAGGCGATAAAGTTAATAACGAGGTACTTTTAGAATTTTTAGCACCTTTCCAAGGGTCAAATACAAAAACTTGGCAAACTAACGAAACGCGGTTGATTGCAATTAACGAAGGTCGCCTAGTTGACTTTTTATCTGAACATGAAAGAATCTTTCCGAAACTTGCCAAAATAGTCAAGAATGGCATAAAAGGTGCAGATCCAGAAAACGGTATTGCAGTCATCAACCTCAATATCCGGTCAGTTGTCGCCGATTTGGGTCAAGAAAATCACTCAATTTTTGATAGATTAATTCGCCGCATGACTAAACCGCGCTTCTGGGAAGCTTGCGGTAGTTGCGACCTGAAAGAAAGATGTTACATTTACCACAATGCCCGCACTTTCATGGATGGGACAGCAAGCCCGAAAGTAATTGAAAGGCTTAAAACCCTATATACTATCACCCACCTACGTGGACGCTTGCATATTACCTTGCGGGATTTGCGTTCAGCCTTAGCCTTTATGCTGGCGGGAACAAGAGATTGTGACGGCGTTCACGAATTGTATCGCCAAAGCACCCCCGAAGCACGACAACACATCCTTGATGGATTTTACTTTAATTCTTGGATGGGAGGTATGGGAGGTTCAGGCGATCGCTTAATTTCTCTGCTGCAAGAAATTGATGTTGGAGAAACCAGCAATCCTAGTCTTGACCGCAGCTTTGCCTTTTTAGAACCTGGTGCTAAAGAAATGGGGCGGTTTAACTTTTCAGACCGCAGCTGCAATGATGACCATTTGTTACAAAAGACATTTGAAGAACTACCTCGTGACTATCGAGGTAAAATTGAAGACAATCGTCAAAAAGCATACAAAAAATATATAGCTATGCTACGACGGCGGCAATACTTTGAACGCCGAGATTCAGGATGGCAAGAAATGCTACCTTATTCTTATTTTAAAGATTTTCTCAAGTTAGTAACAGAAGAGGAAGACTTAGCCAAGGAAGTGCAACCTCTCTTACGAGCTATTAACAGGGGTGAAGGGCTAAGAAATCCATCTCGTCTTGGCAATAAACTAGCCCTACGAGTTCACCAAGTCAACAATGGTACTATCCGCAGTTACCGTATCTTTGATAGTAATAGTTTTGGCATCAAACTTGGTGAAGCTGGGGGAATTACTCGCTTTATAGAATTTTTGCCACAAGCATTCTATCTTCAGTATCATTTTTTAATGAGACATGATGCAGAGTTAAGTATAAACTTGGACGTATATGAGATGCTGAAAAGACTTGATGCGGGTTATCGTCCCAGTATTGAAGAACAACAGGGGCTTTACCGGAGTTTAGCTGTATTCAAGAATATCTTGGCTTCAGCCCCTTATCAAGAAGTTTTACTCACAGAAACCGGACAAGACTTTTATAGTATCAGCCGCGATGAAGTTGGTAATTTATCGCTGACACAAGTCCAAGAGGGAATTTAATGGGACTGGATAAAAAAGACAAAGCCTTTGCACTTGGCAAAATAACTTATGTTGACTACACACATATTGAAATCGACAGGGCTTTACTCAATTTCTTTCCTAGATTGAAATTTGATGGCTATCCCGGTAGAGTTAGAAGTTCCAGCACTATATTGACTATAGATAAATTTTTAGAAGATTTTCTCGAAGAAGAAAATCAGGATAAGTTTGTTGGCTTTGCCGATCATCAAGATATCGTTTATAAGTGGCTAGAAACTGATTTATTGGATTTAGTTAATCGAGGAAAATCAAACCAAGCTGTTGTATCGCCTCGACCACTACACGGTAATGCATACAAATATAGAAATACAAAACACGCTAAAGATCATGGTTCATCTGAGCAAATTTATTGGATGATTTATCATGCCCGTAAGGGTTTGGGTCAAGCTACAAGGGATGCGTTGAAGGATTTTATTTTTGCTGGACTTGACCAACAAACTGACCGCATTTTGCTTTCAGACCAAAGAATTGATGTAGAAACTCAGGCAATTCTACATTTTGATAAGCAAGTCAAAAAAGATGCTGAAGACCGTTCCAAAGAACCTGAGAGATACTCACCCCTTTGTATTGGTCAAGCAGACTTGCTAGCAGATGATATTCTTCGTTTACTGACCTATGAAAGTTATATGCCTCGATCAGTTTTGGTGGATTACCTGAAAACGCTGTTGTCGTTCCACTTAGGGCTTTACCACCTGCGCCTGATGAAGCTTTTACCAGCGTTAGTAAAGCGGCGTGGAAATGACCCAACGTGCGAACGCTGTCCAGTTAAACCCAGAACATCTTCACCGCATGGTGATTGTCCGCACCGTATCGGATTACTAGTTGATATGGGCGATCCCACCAATCCCCACATGACTGAGTTGGCTCGTCATAGTGCAGATACTCATTACCGACGCATACCGGGTTATATTGAAGCCCATTTAATTACCAAAAAATTGGATGAAATGGCTGAATATTTAAAAACAAGAAACAAGTTATCACCTGCTGGAAATTATTTCTCTGTTGGAGAAGTTTTACAACTTTTGCATCCTTCTAACAATAAAGAACGAGAGGATTATTTTAAATCAAGGCTCACACCACTTATAGAAAGATATCAGCAAGGAGGAACAGATTCTTCCATTCCTCCAGAAGTACAGCGAATTATTAATATGAGTTTGGGAGAGTTTGATACTTATATAGAAATTCTAGTGGCTCTTCGAGGCAGTTTTCATCGGGAGGCGATTATCAAATGCTTGGATGCTTTCTTGCTAAAGAATAGTGCTTCAGGTTTGCTACGTCAATCTCGTGCCAAGGGCAGCCCTCGCTGGTTTGTTTTAGGAAGTCGATTACTTGAAGTACTATTGCAAATTGCTGTTTTAGAACCCAACGGAACAAGTTTTGTGACCCGTGAAATTAGGGTTGATGAACTGCTTATATTTCTGCGCGATCGCTACGGTCTTTACATTGATCGTTTACCCCCTGGTGATGGTTTTGGACAACCCAGCATTGTAGATCAGCAGGCACTGCGAAAAAATGTTACAGCTTTCAAGACTCGTCTGAGAGAAATCGGATTTTTCCAAGACCTATCGGATGCCTATGTTACTCAAACAGTGACTCCTCGTTATACTATTAATACTGAGAATCCCAGAGGTAATAAATGAGCCAAGGTTTTCAAGAGCTTCAGCATGAGGAATTAACTCAAGCTTTAGAATCATTATTGTTACCGCTCCTGAGAAATATTCTTGCTAAACGCAGTAAAGGTCATTGTATCCGCGTCGCAGATTTGGACTCACATCTGATGATGGTACTGACGCGCAGCTTGCGTCGAGAAGTTCCAGAAGCGCAAGTTTTTATTTTGAATGGTAACGGACAAAATACTGACAACCTAGATTTATATATTTCGTCTACCAAGTTAATCGAACTACGTAACCCTTTACTTGATGGTTCGTTACGACCACCATTACTTATCTTTTTACCATCGAATCTACAAACAAATGCAGAAGATTCCTTCAACGTTGCATCGTTTGAAGAAATTTCTCTGGCTGATGTTTATCAGCAACTAGTTCAGAAACTCATTCAGCAAGTTCCCACACCTTTACAAGGTTATGTTAAAGAAATTTTGAGGTATTTAACCCAAGAAAAATGGCGTTGGGCTAATGCAGTAAAGCAAGCGCGTTTTTTGCAAACCGCAGTTATCAATGGGATTGCTGGGGATACCCTTGGTGCTGCATTGTATGAATTGGGTTTAGTCCCAGATTTTCATTTGTTTGACGAAACGACAACTACCACTTTCAAAATTCGCAAGAATTTTGAATCGATGAAAAAGCTTACCTTAAATTTTGACAAATCAATTTTGGGTAGAGTTTTAGATTTAAAATTGGCTGATAAGTCAGTTCAAAATAGATTAAATGAATGTTTAGTTGAAGTAGGTGTGGAAGACCCATGCCTGTGGACTAAGCAAGTTGTATTAAACCGCAAAAATTGGGATATATCTTTTGATAAATGGAAATTTCAGGAAGATATTAGTCCTGATAAAATATCAATAAAAGTTTTAGATATTGGACTGATTTTTGTAAAAGAAGACGCAACAGATCAAAGTTTACAAAGCCTAATTGGTCAACAAGTGTTAATTCCCAAAGATCAAAAAAAACTCAAAGTAGAGTTTAAGGTAGACCCCCATCCTCAGCAAATACAGGGGTTAGATCACTTTACTGTCCAAATTATGACCCAAGATGGTTGTACTGTTGGTGGTACTAAAAAAGTCAAAGCATTGAGTACCAAAAAAGCAAATAAAAGTGCCACTTTAGATAAACTCGATAAATTTGAATTTGATGAAGGCTGGCATTTTGTCAGGATTTTACCTTGGACAGCTAATAGCGACCCAATACCTTTAGCTGAAGCAGATAATAGTTCAAGTAATACCCAGCTAAAGCCTTATGAAAGTGAATTATTTTATGTACTTCCCAATGCTGAAATTGATGCAGAACCACCAGAAATAAAGTTTTCTGAAGAAATTAGCTTAGAACACGCAAAACTAAGACTCCAGTTTAAGGCGATCGCCGAGGGTCGTGACCCCAATCTAGTTACCCTCAAAGATGTAGTTTGGGCTGGAAAAAGTAGCAAAACTCGCAGCGCCACTCAAGAAGCCTTAGAAGTAAAATTTGGTCGTGACGGCA
>CAZZZY010000208.1:0-9012 GCA_964658545.1 uncultured Acetobacteraceae bacterium
ATCTAATCCGTTCCAGACGATAGCTATACCAGTTCATATTTCCATCAGGATTGATCCCATAAGCACAAAGATATTTAGCACGTTGAACGTAGTAAATACATACAGGATAAGCTAGACACTCCCTTTCACCTAAACGAGCGCTGCGATAAATAAATTCGATTGGTTTAATTTCATCAGAACGCCAATTCTCTTGTAATTTTTCTTGAAAATCATCGGCTTCAAATTGAATATTTTCCGGAACAATATAATCAAGATGTAAAAAAACTCGACGAGTCCCAGCAACTTCCAGAGAAATTTTATCGGCAATGGGATCTAGCTTGGGATCTAGAAATGCTATCATGTCTAAAGCCTGAGCTAAATCAGCTAAATCAGTGGGATTTAAGTTGAGGTTAGTAATTACAGAACCTTCATTTTGCGGGTGAGTAAATTCTGCTCCAATCCAGTGAGGTAAATGCTCTACTCGCTCAATGATATTTGGTTTTTTAGATAAAGAATCTTCAGATTTAATACACTGTTTCTCTTTGAGGAACTTAATGTCATTTTGGAGAGTTCTACGAGTTTTAGCAAATAGACGGTCTTTTAATACCTGCTGTAATATGTTTTCTGGGATAGGGATATGCTTTTGTAAATCTTGTTGCCATTGCACAACGGAAAATCCGTAAAAAATTAGCCAATCTTTGGTAGTCTTATAACAGAGGCATTGAGGATTATGAGGTTTTAAGATATCTTCAAGTTTTTCTAGCCCGTTACCTTGAGGATGGGGTGATTGATGAGGCGGCTGTAATTTGAAAAATTCTTGACACCACTCATTAAATGTTAATCCGCCTGATGATTCTACATAAGATTTTTGTTCTCCATCTCCGTAAAACCAGTTAATCAATCGCCACCGCCGCATAGCAGTAATCAAATTTTGGTTTTGGTTTTGGTTGAGCGAACCATCGATTAAATTTTCTAAAAGTCGATAGTCAGGAAATAAGGGAAATTGTTTTAAGTTAGACATTTGATACTTTTTCAAAACTGTCATTCTAATTTAGCAACCTTTTGGAAACCCTCCTTTCCAAATCAGCTACTCACGTGACTGGTGACTGGTAACTGGGGCAGTGGACAGTGGACAGATAACTGGATTCTGTCTGCGGGACTGACGATTTGAGCGAATTAGCAAAGATTTTTTTGGTTTATCGACGCATCTCGGCGAATCGCTGAAACCCTATATTTTTCGTTGAGATGCGTCGATTGCTTACAGGGAGCGGGTTTGAGGTATGTCATCCGCCAAGTTTTTCGGGAGGATGTACATCCCTCTCCCAAGTGTGTCCGAGGGACTTTGAAATTTACTCCCCTTCTCCCAAAATTGGGAGAAGGGGTTGGGGGTTGAGGGTAATTTTTTGCATTTCTCTGTATGGAAATCGTCCTTTCCATGCTTATGCCATAGTGAAACTGTTCCTTAACAGACATAATCATCTATGCACAGCTATCAAATCCAATTAGAAGGGGAAGTGTTACGAGTTGGATTCAATCGAGTTTTACCTGCTGGGGGTGATCGCATTGTCCGCGACGCTTTGGAACTGTTAGAGCAGATGATTGATTCTGGGCAAATTCCCGGAGGGAGACGCATCCTCATTGACGGGCCACAATCTGTCCCTGTTGCTTATGTGATTGCTCATAAATTAGCTCACTTATATCAGGCGATCGCTGTACTTGATCCAAAGATTGGCACACCAGGGTATAAAACCTATATTGTTACCATTTCTCACGGTTCCACAGAGTATAAGATTGGAGATTTAATTGAAACTAAAGAAACCCAACCAGTACGTTCAATTATCAAAGTTGTCTTGTGTGGCCCCCCGCGTGCTGGTAAATCTTGTTTGCGAGATGGTTTAAAACGGGCAATTTTGGGCAATTTGGGCGCACCTTATCCCTATGTAATTACCGCTTGTCCTGATGGTGAAGGCTCATGGCATCAAGAAACTTATGAAAATAACGAAGAATTAGCTAAATCCATCAGACCTATCAATAGAGCAGATGTTACCCCAGAATTTGCCCAAGAAGCAGCCAAGTGGGTAGGTAGTGCGAACCAGTTAATTAACATTATTGATGTTGGTGGTAGAATCTCACCTGAAAACGAGCAAATTATGAAACCAGCTACCCACGCAGTTATTTTATCAGGAGATAGCAGTAAATTTACTGAGTGGGCAAAATTTTGTCAGCAGCTAGAATTGACGGTTATTGCTAAGATTCACAGTCAGTTAGATGCGGTTGAAGACGAGGTATTCTTCGCTGATGACTGGAAGGAAAAAACCAACGAATTGCTCAACACAACCCCGTTGCTAACTGGTAGTGTGCATCGGTTGAAGCGCGGAGAAAACTTATCAGCTCGTCCGATGGTACAATCTTTAGCTAATCTATTGATTCATTTGACGAAATGTTAAATATTAAGACATACTAAATGCTGGTTTAAGTGTGATAAAAAGGACTCGTTTAGGAAGTATTATTTCGTAAGCCTTCTCTGAGCTTCTTTGCCGTTTTCTATGCCATAAATATGATTGTTCGGTTTTTTGTACTGGAATAGCCTGTCTATGACGAACCAAATTTATACTGCAATCACGTTTGCACCCGTTCAGGGGTTTATCGAAAAATCCCGTAAATTGAGGGACTTATATGGAAGTTCCTATTTGCTTTCTTTTTTGGCTTGGACGATTTGCTATGTTGCTGAATGCAATGATTGTAAAGTAGTGTCTCCTGCTTTACCCAACGTTACTCAAGGAATGCCAAATCAAATTATTATTCGGGGAGATTTTAAAGAAGAAGATGCCAAATTTGCATTAAATACAGCTTGGGAATGCGTTACTGAAACTTGCCGCGACTGGATTGAAAAACAAGTTGAAGATAAAGCCGATGGGACAAAATGGAATTATCAATCCTGGAAAAGAATTTGGGGATTGTGGACAAAATATGCTTGGGAATTTTTCTGGGTTCAAGGAAACCCTGGTGAAAGCATTAGGGATGTTCGTCAACGCTTGAATGAGAAAAAACGCTGCCGTGCCTGGACTGGGATAAACTGGCAAGGTGAAAGTTCTACACTTTCCGGTGCAGATGCTATTGCTTATCCTGGACTTGGCATTCATGAACCCCAGAAATACAATTATCAATCAGAAAAAGTATCTGTTGAGGAGTTTTATACCCAACTAAGCCAGAAATTAGGAGAAAGTTTTATCGATTCGGTGGGGTTAAAGTTTTCGGAGGCGAGTAAACTTGATAGAAGTAAAGAATACGGAGAATCTTTTATTGTTGCCAATGAAGAACTCAGCCTTCCTGAATTGATTAAGCGGTTAGTTACACATCAGGCAATCGCAGAAAAATTAATCGAACGATTTAAACTGCGTTTCCCAGTTGATGAAACTCAGCTAAAAAATATATCTAAGCAAATTCAAGATTTATCAACAGACCTCAAACCTGATTCTTTCAAAGATATCAGCAGACTCAACGAGTCCAAGTATATTGATGATGGCTATCAATTAATACGAGAAAAGCTTCCTCACCAAGGCTGGTTTCAGGGAGACGGTGACAAAGCTGGTGATTTACTTAAAGGATTTGCCCATACACCTGAATGTGAAGCTTACAAAACCAAAAAATTCAGCATGATAATGCGGAATTGGGGTAAATATTTTCAAAAAACCCCTCCTTTTGGTTGTCGTGTAGTTTATGCAGGAGGGGATGATTTTTTAGGTGTTTTTTATAACATAACAAAAGGGCAAGAATTAGAATCAAGACATTGCGTTGATTGGTTCTCCAATTTCAAAACTCAAGTTTGGGATACAAATAAAGGTAAGTCTAAGAAAAAGCAGATTACTGTCAGTGTTGGTTTTGTCTGGGCTGCACCCGGTATCCCACAACGCGATGTATTGCAACATTGCCGGGAAGCGGAGAAATCTGCAAAAAGTAACGGACGCGATCGCATTGCCTTCCGCGTTCTATTTAACAACGGTAATCACTTAGAATGGGTTTGCCCTTGGTGGCTTTTAGAAGCAGGGCTGCTTTCGAGTTATGGCGATCGCGAAGGCAAACAGAACTGGACGCATATATATAATGATGTCGCCATTTTAGAATCCCGTCATGCATTTGACGAAAAAAGCACAAAGATAGCTTTAGCTCTGTTAGAAGTCTATTTTTCAAAGCCTATAGTAGACCTCATTCAAGACGAAAACAACTGGCTACATGAAAATAATGCAGATTTAACAGTTGTTAGAGCCGGAATTTTGGGCGTTCACAAGAGTTACTACAAAGATGACACCACAGAAATAGATAGTACCAAAGTCAACAAAGCACTTAACCACTGGATTATTAACCTTGCTAAAGTTGGATTTCACCTATGTCAGTAATAGAAGCGTCGAATCCTGCCACACAATCAAAAGATTCTCCTCGTCCGCCATTCCAATATTTGATCATAATTGAACCTCTGGGACTTCTCTACGGTAGTGCTGGAAAATTTCTCTCGCCAGAAAATTTAGTGGGGCGTTCTGGTAGTTATTTTCCTCCCACTTCTGCAACTTTATCAGGTTTATTTGCAGCTTCCTACACAGATGCAGAAATTCGTAATTTACTTTTGGCTGGCCCTTTCTGGGCGGTGACAGACGAGTTGAAGCCAACTGAGCAAAACTTTTATGTTCCCACACCACGCAACTATTTAGTTAAAGATGGCAAAATCAAGCACAAATTAACCGCAATATTTCAGTACAAAGACGAAGAAGGTCACAATATTTACTACTGGTTGGATGAGAAAAACGAAAGTCCAGTAGATAAATTTGAGAGTAACACTTGGTTAGCAATCAATCAGTGGGATGAAGCCAAAGAAGTTAAAAAAAATCCTTGGAAGTTTTTACCCCACTTACACCCGCGCCTGGAACTAGATGAACGGCGTGTTGTGAGACAAAATGATAACCAAGAAGCACCGCAGGGAAGCTTGTTTCTGGAAAACTCAGTCCAAATGGAACCCGGTAGTTGCTTGGTTTATCTTTCTAACACCGAACTTGAGCCTGGTTGGTATCGCTTTGGTGGTGAAGGACACATGGTGGATGTAAGCTGTCAAGACATAGCTGAAAATATCACAACTTTACTCAATCGCAGAATTGAGAATAGCTTTGCTCTAATTACTCCGGCAGTTTGGGGTTCTAATCGTCTATCCTATCGAGAACCTGTTTATTTGCAAAAGGGCGATCCCCAAAAATATGCACAAGAAAACCCAGAGAGTAAGGAGCAAAAAGTTTGGTCAGTAGAAGCCCTTCTAACTGAACGTGCTATACCCTTTCGTTACCGCTTGGGAAATCGTGAAAATCAGCAATCGCAAGCACAACAGGAGTTACCTGACAACAACAAACAGTATTCTCAACCGCCAAAGCTCTTGTCTCGTGGACGTTATGCAGTTCCTGGGGGGAGTGTCTACGTTGTCAAAGAGCCAATAAATCTCACTTGGCAAGAATGGCCTGATGAGTGGTTCCCGAAAGAAGGACCATCTTTGAAACGCTGGGGATGTGGGTTAGCGCTACCTTTACCCAGTGCGATGGGCTATGCCCCGGATGAGGCGATCGCTTAACCTGTCCCTCTCTGCATCTGTGCGTGAACTTTCATCTCAACATCAATCATGGAGTATTGTAAATGTACCAAAAAGCCTACGGCATCATTGAAACTTTAGCTCCCCTGCATATAGGTGCAAGTGCAGGAGAAGAAACGGGCAATCTTAACCTAATTTTCCGCGACCAATTTACCCAGACGGGGATTATTCCCGGCAGTTCAATTCGGGGTAGGTTTAGGGCAGATATGCGAGAGTATAACCCTGAAAAAGTTGATTTTTGGTATGGACGTGAAGCTGGCGATCGCGATGAAAAAAATCAGCCAATTTTGACGACAGAAGCACTCGTTAAATTTGAGTATGCTTCAGTTGTCTGGTTGCCTGTCTATTGCCCAAATCAACCTGTTGTTATGGTTTCTTGTCCACTGCTCCTCAAAAGATATCATCGTATTATCGGGGAAAAAAATGGTTTCAATATTCAGCCATATATGCACAGTGGAGTTAATGCCCAAAAATTGTTTTTTAATTTGGGTTTTATTAACTTAGGAGAAAAAGCCGACAGCCAATTATCCTCCTATAAAAAATGTGCAGGAACATTAGCCCAAAAATATGGATTTGTTGTGGTCAATGATGCCGATATGTCTTTGATTCATGATATGTCTCTATACCGTCAGAGTCGAGTCAAACTAAAGGAAGATGAGAAAATCGTCGATGATAAAGCTTTTTTCAACGTCGAGGCATTACCAGAAAAGACTATTTTAGTGTTTCCTCTAGCTCTGCGTCGTCATTACGAAGGGACAGATCCAAATGATGAGAAGAAGAAAATAAAAAAAGATGTCAAATGGGATAACTATACTCAAGATTCTGGCTGGCAGCTTGCCAATAATTCCCCTTCAGACAATCACAATATTAACCCAAAGGAATTTTATTTTGGGGGATTAGAATCAATAGGATTTGGAAGAACAGAAGTTAATTTACACAATTCTCCCGATTCAACAAAGGCATAATTATGACTGAAAATACACCAAAACGACCTAACGCTCCCAGTAATGTTCCAACTCCACAGACAGAAACATCTGTTCCAGAACCGCTAGGAATTGGGTTTCATGCTTACTCACTCGATCGCCATGCCTATGATTTAGTCTTGAGATATTGTCAAGATTCGCAAGTAATAAACGAATCTCATAAAATGCGAGTTGCCGTAGCTTATGGACTAGAAAGATTTTGGGGAGAACATTTACGGGACGATAGCAACAGCACCACAGATCGAAGCAAAAGAATTTATTGGCGTGATGTCTGGAAAGAATTAGCAAAAATTATGCTGGATGCGGGAATTGAATTACCGGATCGCGATTGTAATGTTTCAGGTAATAATCTTGCGGGGATTAGAGAAGTGACAACTAAATTATGTCAAATGTCCTTAGCTGATACCCGCGCTACTTTAGCAGTATTAACTCAGTTGTGTGATTCTTTAGTGTGGTGGACTCAACGACTCAAGCAACGCGATCGCTCGAAAAATTCAAAATAATTAGTGGGTAATAAGTTATGAGTTTAAAAGATGCTTTTGCTAAGGCATATCAACAAAAAGGAATAACTGTGGAAACGTCTGAGTCTCAGGATCGTTCAGCAGAGTTTCAGCCACGAAATGACATTACTCCAGAAGAAATTCGGATGATGTATCGGGCGCAAATTAAAGAACGTTGTAGTCTACAAAATGCAGGAAAAAACCCGCATCTCATCAGATGGGTAGATGAGTGGGTGCAGCCTAGCTCCGATTTCAGTCCGACTTATCAACAGTTACAACCATCTCTTGGTTTAGATGGTGCTATGTATCGCTTTTTATTAGAACTACCGGGGCGATTGAGTAGTAACAGTGGTCAAGATAGTATTATCCGTCCAGTCATCGATAGTGAAGGTATTCCTGTGATTCCTGGTAGTGGAATTAAGGGTTTATTTAAACGCTGGCTACGACGAAATAAATTAACCCCAACAGAACTTAAAATAACTGAAAAACTCAGATTTCATCGGGCATATCCGATTGGTGATTGGACAGCTAAAGGACGGATAGTAGATGTTATTCATCCCCAACAAAACCGCCAAATAGGAATTGAAAAAACTTCTCCTCATGCTTATGCGGCAATTACTTTATATAAACCTAAACTAGTGGTTGAATTAAGTTGCCGTCAACAGCTGACACTTGAAGAATGGCAACGGGTAGAGGAATGGGTGAAATCAGCATTAATAGCAGGAATTGGAGGGAAAACAAGTACGGGATACGGTTTAATTGGGCAGCCGCCACGCCCACAGCAAGAATACAACCTAATTGTTCCACTATTGGGTACGGGGGTTAGTTCTTTATTAAGAACTGATGTTCCAGAATTTAGACCCAATCAGTTTAAAGCATCTATACGGGGTCATGTCACCCGATTGTTAAGTGGAGTGTGCAGCGATCGCAGTTTTATTGACAACCAACTAAATTATTTTTTTGGTCACGATCGCGCTACCGGGAAGTTAGATATGTACTGGCAAACCCAGGCATTTCTCGGTCAAGATAAAACACAGGGACGTGAAAAAACTCCTATTTTTATGGTGCAAGGCAAGTTATTAGTTTCTTTACCTCAACAAGAGGCTGATTGGTTGCGATCGGTATTCCGATTTGCTTATATTATGGGCGGGTTTGGCAAATCTTGGCGGCGAGTTTGGCATAAATGCGATCTTCCTCATTGGCATCCTGGGTTTATGCCTACTTACCAAACCAGAGCGATTGGTTGTCATTGGGAATGTCACGATCTAAATTTTGTAGGAATTGAAAGCAAACAAGATTTAGAAAAATTTTTATCAAAGTTGTATCGAGACACTCAGAAATTTCACTCCCAATTTAATTCAAGGCAACTAAATAACCCTCAACAGTCGCTAAATTATATGACCAATTGGCGAGAAGCATGGCATCCTAACAATGTTACTGTATATGCTTTAGAAACTGATATATCACAGGCGATCAATCTTTTTCATGAAAAAGAAATTTTCAAATATACTCCTGCTATTGGTGGACGTGGGAGCAAGATTGAAAACGGTAAAGAAAAAAGAGACGATCATCCAACATCTGTGAGTTCTGTATGGCATAGAATGTTACCTATTGGTGACAAATATTTAGAAATTGTTACGGTATTTCATGGCGATCGCACCCTCCAATCACCTTGGCGACACCGAACTGAAGGAGACCAACTTCAACCCTTTATTAAAAGCTTAGAGAATGCACAATTAAAGTTAACTTGGGGAACGCCACCAGTTTTTAATACTTGAAAATCCTCTCTCCCTTGGAAATCTCTGTTTCCACTGCTATGTGATACTGCAATTGCAATCAGAAATAGCAATGGGGAGCAGAGATGATGAAGAAATTCAACAAAACAACCATCACTTCACAAGCAGCAGAGTCGGGAATTTTAAAC
>CAZZZY010000209.1:0-2780 GCA_964658545.1 uncultured Acetobacteraceae bacterium
TTTTTCTTTTTCTTTATGAGTGCCTTTTTACTTTTTACTTTTGCCTTGTTCGGTAATAGACTCAGCAGAATTTTCACCTATTCCCGAAAGGAGGCTTGAAATTTAAGGCAACGCGTTGCGGGGGTTCCCACGGCAGTCCCTCATGGGGGAAACATCGCTGCCTTCTCAATTCATCGGTAAGGTGAGGGTGAAAGCTGTTTGACCAAAAGATGTTGAGTCAAGGGTGAGGTCGCCATGATGTGCCCTGGCAATTTCACGGGCGAGGCTGAGTCCCAGTCCGATGCCTTCTACCTTGCGGATTCGAGCCGGATCGCCGCGATAGAAGCGGTCAAAAATGCGATCGCGATCGCTCAGTGGAATATCTTTGGATGCGTTGGCAATGGTGACGTGGAGAGTGGTTTGAGTTTGATGAGCGCGAATCTGTATCCAGCCGTTGGCAAGATTGTATTTTATCGCATTACTGAACAGGTTTTGCAAAACTTGAATCAGCAGATCGCGATCGCCCTGTAAGCGCAGTCCATCAGTAAAGTCAGTTTGCACAGTCAAGTGGGGAGCCAGCATTTCCATATCTTCTAGCATCTCCATCAGCAACTCAGACATATCCACCTCAACCAAATACAAGCTCATTTTGCCTGCATCTGCCAGAGATAGCAGCAAGAGTTTCCGCATAATTCCACTCAGGCGGCGCACCTCATCTAACAGGTTGCTTAAGCGCTGTTGTACTTCACTTCCAGGATCAACTTGTTGCAGCGTTCGTTCTAGTTCGCCTTGCAAAATAGTCAGTGGGGTTTTCAGTTCATGAGCCGCGTCACCACTAAAGCGGGAAGCTTGGGTAAAACTGCGTTCCAAGCGTTCCAGCATCAGGTTAAACACCTGAATCAACTCGACAAATTCAACATCAGTTGTCCCAATCGGAATTCGTTGATCTAGCCCTGTGACAGTCACCTGTTGAATAACACCCGTTAATTGATGGATGGGACGCAAAGCACCACCAGAAACCAACCATGCACCCACTGCAACCAGCAGGAGGGCTCCGGGAATTGAAATCAAGAAGATATTCTCAATAGTAGCCATCTCTTGATCAACGGCTTGCAGATTAATAGCAATGGCAACCTGAACATTAGGAAATTTAGTTGCCCCAATCCGCCAAGCTGCTGTTGTTGTCTGCTCAGTGACAAATTGAGTTGGGCGTGGACGAAGAAAGGGAAAGGGTGGCGGCTCACCCAAATTTCTCTTGGAGGGTAAGGGCGGCGGTTCTCTCTTTGGGGGCGGTGGTGGAGGTGTCAACTGAAGACGCTCAAACAGCAGACGATTTACCTCCAGGTCGGCAGCTAGAGAATTAGATTGATAGAGTATGTTGCTGTCGGCATCAAGCACCAGTAGGGCAATGGGGGTTTTTGTATTGGTTCCGAAGGATAATGAGTCTTCGTAAAACTGCCATCGTGAGCGATCCGGTGAGGGTCGGCTTTCTTTGTCCAGCACTTCTCTTGTCAGAGATGCGGCGCGACCGGGAAGTTCCCCCTGTGGAGGTAAGTTCGGATTCGCCCGCATCAAGTGATTTAACAGTTCTGCATCAAGACGGCTAATCTTCGCATTGTAAATTTGAAACCAGGAAACTGCGCCAAATCCGACTAATGTGGTTCCAGCTAGAGCCGCAGACAATAGGGCAATTCGGAGTCGAAACGAAGGGAGTTTCATTAGTCCGGTTCTGGCTTGCGAAACCGATATCCAACCCCTCGAATGCTTTCAATCCAGACTGCTTCATCAATGGGGTCAATTTTTTTCCGAATTCGCTGAATACAAACATCCACGACGTTGGTGTTGGGGTTAAAATCATAGCCCCAAACGTGTTCCAGAATTTGGGTACGGGTGAAAACCCGTCCGGGAGACCGCATGAGATATTCCAGAAGATTAAACTCGCGGCTGGTGAGTTCTATCACCTGCTGATTGCAAGTGACTTCCCTGGTGATGCGATCGAGTTTGAAGGACCCAACGCAAAGCAGATTTTGGCAAAGGCGTAGCCCGTCGTAGACATCGCTCGTACTCCGGCGCACAACGGCATGAATTCGAGCCGCTAACTCTTCCACAAAAAACGGTTTAGCAATATAGTCATCGGCTCCCAAATTTAGCCCTTCCAAGCGATCGTCTAGTTCATTCCGAGCCGTCAACAAAATTACCGGAGCATTTCGACCTTGCCGCCGCAGGAGTTTCAAAATCGATAGTCCATCCTTTCCCGGCACCATAATGTCAAGAACAAGAACATCATACTCATTTTCTAATGCCCGCAGATATCCTTCATCACCGTTGTCGCAGTAATCTACAACAAATCCCTGCTCCTTTAGCCCAGCCCGAACAAAGTTAGCAATTTTTGCTTCATCTTCGACAAATAGAACGTTCACAATTATTTATTAGTTCATATTATTGTTCCATTTTAGATTCATTACCTTTCTGCTTAAATTACAAAACTGTAATTTAGAAAGCAGGTGGACTGTAATTTTGAGGTGGCTTAATCTGAAATATGAATACCTTACGTTTTGCAGGTTGATTTTATGAATATTCGTCGAGTATTAGCTGTAGCAGCAATTCCTTTTTTGGTTGGCACAGTTGGTTTTATTTCACTCAATCAGGCAAATGCTGCCGATCAATTCCATCAAATTGCACAGACACCACAACCATCCAACCAACCACCAGACGGAGGACAGCGCCCACCCCGACCTGATTTTAAAGCGGCTGCAACTAAGTTAGGAGTTAGCGAACAACAGTTAAAAGATGCGTTGGGT
>CAZZZY010000209.1:2880-8994 GCA_964658545.1 uncultured Acetobacteraceae bacterium
CTGCAACTAAGTTAGGAGTTAGCGAACAACAGTTAAAAGATGCGTTGGGTGTTCCTGCTAATCCCCCACCCCGACCTGATTTTACAGCGGCTGCAACTAAGTTAGGAGTTAGCGAACAACAGTTAAAAGATGCGTTGGGTGTTCCCCCTCATCCTCCAACAGGCGATCGCTCTAACCCTCCACAATAGCTGAAAATTAAGGACTTCCAACTATTTCTTGTGGGATGGGCTTCTGCCCACCCGTCATATTGAACTGGGTGGGCTATTCGTTAAAAAATTGACTTTGGTAACAGAGTTTTGCCTTAACCCAAGCGTATTGAGCAATAAGCTAAATTTCCAAAGCCGTTCTAATGTTTTGGACAATTACCTGGGGTGGCTGTGCAATATCCACAGATATGGTGTCTAATGGCTCTTCAAGAGTATCAAACTGGCTAGTAAGGAGTTTTTCGGTCATATAGTGATTGTGACGCTCTTGCAACCTCATTTTAATCAACTCATAAGACCCTTTGAGGTAAACTACCTTGATGCGATCGCTCTTAGTGTTGGCAAAGCCATCGCTATCCAACACCAAAAATTGCCGATAGCTATCTTTTAGAGCCGAACACGCCAGCACTACACTTTTATTTTCTTGCAGCCAATGTTTTATGGCGGTTTGCAAATCTTGTAACCAAGGCATCCTATCAGCTTCACTCAGAGGGATACCGCGCCGCATTTTCTCAATATTCTCTGGCGAGTGGAAAGTATCAGCGTCGCTAAACTCCCAGTCTAAGGAGTCTGCTAGCAATTTCCCTATGGTGCTTTTACCAGAACCAGATACACCCATCACGATAATAATCATTGACTGCTATTTACCAAAGATTTCAGAGTGATTGAGTAGCATTTTAGTAGCAGAAATCAAAAGTCTTGCGATCGCATCTCTCTTGGATCTCACAATCACCTTAAGACTGGCGTAGGTTGCCGCAGACATCGCACCAACCCACGATACCAAACTGAACGACATTTTTTTACTTACCAGTTACAACAGTGGCAGGAGTTTTAGATTTGTAACTGTTAGCTAAGGAGTAATCATTAGGTGTCTAATCGGCAAAACTTTCGCTTTCTTTTGCAGCGAGTTAGCTATTGTCTAATTTTCCTAGCTGCTTTATGGTTGAGCTTAGGGATTCCAGGTTGTAGTTTATCCCCACCCAATTCTCAAACAGTTTCATCTCCTGGGCCTACCCAGATCAACTTGACTGCACAACGCTTTGACGGTGTAACGATTCATGTCATTACCCATGATGGAGCGCAAAAAACGGCGACTGCGCGACATATTTCTGGGTTTGAAGCCCTGACTGGAGCGGTGGTCAATCTGACGACTGTTCCCTTTAAAGATTTGTATGACACCCTGCAAAATAACTGGTCTGGTCAGAATTCAAAGTACGATATGGCAGTTGTTTTGCCTCAGTGGAAAATCGACTTTGCGGATAGTGGCTATTTGGCAGATTTAAGCGATCGCACGAAGTCTGATGTTGCTTTACAGTGGGAGGATATTGCTCCGCTGTTTCGGAATTTCAGTGCAATTTACAAGGGACACACCTACAGTATTCCCTTGGATGGCGACTTTCACATGATTTATTACCGCACGGATTTATTCAACGAAGCGGGATTAACGCCTCCAGCAACATGGGATGAGTATCTGAAGATCGCCAAGCGATTTCACGGTAAAGACCTGAATGGTGACGGTAAACCAGACTATGGCTCATGTATTGAAAAGCGTCCCAAGGAATTTAGTGCATCGATATTGGGTTCATTTGTGACTCCCTTTTTGCAATCTCAGGGAACTGCACAAGGGATATTTTTTGACCCAGATACAATGAAACCCTTGGTGAACAATCCAGGATTTGCCAGGGCGCTAGAGATATACAAAAAAACAATGGACTATGGAGTTCCCGACGATCAAAACCTGAGTCAGGCCAAATCAAGAGAATTATTTCTAGAGGGGAGATGTGCCCTAACCCTTGATTGGGGGGATGTAGGCACACTGGCGATTGATCCTGCTATATCAAAAGTGATTAACAAAGTGGGGGCCTTTATCACTCCCGGCACAACTCAAATTCTCGATCAAAAGACGAGTAAGCTGGTTGCTTGCGACAAGTTTACCTGTCCTTACGCCATTGCAGGAGTCAATCACGCGCCCTATGCCGCTTATGGGGGATGGGTTGGTGTAGTTGCAGCAAAGACAGCGCCAAGGGTGAAAGATGCTGCATATTCGTTTCTCTCCTATATGGGGCAACCGGCGCAGTCAAATATTGATGTCACGTTGGGCGAAACGGGCTTCAATCCTTACCGATTTTCTCAATTTGAGAAAGTAGACCCCTGGATTAAAGCCGGGATGTCACCGGAAGCTGCCAACAGCTATTTAGGAGCGATCGGTGTCAGCCTAAATAGTTCCAATATGGTCTTGGATCTGACAATTCCCCACAATCAGCAATATATCGAAGCTCTTGATGCGATTCGGGCGGATTTCTTAGTGAACAAAATTACGAAAGAGCAGGCAATGCAACAAATTGAACAGAGATGGGAGCAAATTACCAACCAAGTAGGGCGTGAGTCTCAACGCATAGCCTACCGCGCCAGCCTTCAGCTAACCCCATAAAAAATTAATATATCTGGGAATAATAAATCTGTAAATCGTCAAGAAGCCAGAGGGAAGGAATTAAAAAATGTCTAATTGGCAAAACTTTTGCTCTCAGTGGCAGCGAGTTCAATATTATCTGATTTTCCTAGCTGCCCTGTGGTTGAGCTTAGGGGTTCCAGGTTGCAGTTTCTTACCACCCAATTCGCACCCCTCTTCGTCATTGTCTGTGCCAACACCAACTGCTAAAACTACTGCGACCTCAATCTTAAAACGCTTTGACGGTGTAACGATTAATGTCATTACCCATGATGAAGCCATTTATACAGGCGCTCATAGAAGGATTGCGGGGTTTGAAGCCTTGACTGGAGCGAAGGTCAATCTAACAGGTGTTCCCTTTAAAAATTTATACAACATACTGGAGAATAACTGGTCTGGCAATGCTTCAAAGTACGATATGGCAATAATCTTACCTCAATGGCTGATCGACTTTATCGATGCTAACTTTCTGGAAGATTTAACGGCGCGAGTCAAGTCTGATACAGCCTTGCAGTGGGAAGATATTGCACCCATCTTTCGGAACGTTAGTGCGACTTATAGAGGACGTATCTACAGTATTCCATTAGATGGTGATTTTCACATGGTGTATTATCGCAGTGATTTGTTAAAGGAAGCAGAACTAACGCCTCCGGCAACCTGGGATGATTATCTAGCGATCGCTAAACAGTTTCACGGCAAAGACTTAGATGGTGACGGTAAACCAGACTATGGCTCTTGTATTTCCAAACGTGCCCATGAAAATAGTACAAGTATGTTAATCTCCATTGCCACTCCTTTTTTGCAATCTCAGGGAACCACGCAAGGGGCATTTTTTGACCCAGACACCATGAAGCCTCTGGTGAATAATCCAGCTTTTGCCAAAGCACTAGATATTTATAAACAGACTATGGATTATGGAGTTCCCCACGATGAGAATCTGGGTGGTGTTAAAGCTAGAGAATTATTTATCACCGGCAGGTGCGCTCTGACCATTGATTGGGGCGATATTGGGCCTCTATCCATTGATCAGTCTGTGTCTAAAGTAACTGATAAAGTAGGGGCTGTCATCACTCCAGGCACTAATCAAGTACTCGATCGCAAGACTAGCCAACTGGTAGCCTGTGATAAGTTTACTTGTCCTTACGCCATTGGTGGCGTAAATCATTCCCCCTATGCTGCCAATGTCGGATGGACAGGTGTGATTCATGCCAAGGCAGCAGCAAAAGTCAAAGATGCCGCATATACGTTTCTTTCTTATATGAGTCAACCCGCTCAGTCCAATGTAGATGTGACAATTGGGACAACAGGCTTCAACCCCTACCGAATTTCGCAATTTGAAAACTCAGACCCTTGGATTAAATCAGGGCTATCGTCTGAAGCTGCCAACAACTATCTCGGAGCGATCGGTGTTAGCCTCAACAACGCCAATATAGTTTTGAATTTAAGCATTCCGCACAATCAGCAATATCAATTTGAAGTTCTTGATACTGTTGTATCTAAGTTTTTAGTAAACAAAATTACCAAAGAGGAAGCAATGCAGCAGATTGCACAGAGCTGGGAGCAAATTACCAACCAAGTGGGGCGCGAGTCTCAGCGCGCAGCTTACCGCGCCAGCCTTGGGCTGACCCCATAAAAAATTAATATATCTGGGAATAATAAATCTTAGGACTAGCCCTTTCAAGGTGTTCAACAAAAATCCGTTGTTTCAGTGCGATCATCCTGAGTTCTCCGCTCAGATTTTGGGCTTTTTGAAGGTTGAAATCATCAATCTTCGTTCCAAATTTCGCCACCTTGAAAGGGCTAATCTGTAAATCGTCAAGATTTGACAGTTACAAGCCAGAGAGAAGGAATTATAAAATGTCTAATTGGCAAAACTTTTGCTCTCAGTGGTGGCGAGTTCGATATTATCTGATTTTCCTGGCTGCCCTGTGGTTGAGCTTAGGGGTTCCAGGTTGCAGTTTTTCCCCACACAATTCTCAAACAGCTTCATCTCCCACCCAGATCAATCCGACTGCACAACGCTTTGATGGTGTGACGATTAACGTCATTACCCAAAAGGGAGTACTCGATTATGCACTTAATCGGCACATCCGTAACTTTGAATCTCTGACTGGCGCAAAGGTCAATTTAGCAGCTTTTCCGTTTGGAGATATCTACAATAAACTCCAACAGGACTGGTCGAGCCGCACTCCTAAGTACGATATGGCAGTGATTGTTCCTCAATGGTTAATTGACTTTATCAATACCAACGCTCTAGAAGATTTAACTAATCGTGTTCAGTCTGATTTTGCTTTGCAATGGCAGGATGTTGCTCCCATCTTTCGGAATGTGAGTGCAAAGTATAAAGATCACATTTACGCGATCCCGTTAGACGGTGATTTTCATATGGTGTACTATCGCAGCGATCTCCTCAAAACCGCTGGATTAACACCTCCGATAACCTGGGACGATTATCTAGCGATCGCTAAACAGTTTCACGGCAAAGACTTAAATAATGATGGGACACCAGACTACGGCTCTTGTATGGCAAAGCAGCCGGGCTTTACTAGTTACTTGATGTTTGGCTCAATTGCTAGTTCCTGGCTGCAATCTCAGGGAACTGCACAAGGAGGGTTTTTTCACCTGGACACCATGAAACCCTTGGTTCACAATCCAGGGTTTGCTAAGGCACTGGATATCTACAAAGAAACGATGCACTATGCACCACCTAACGAAACAGACGTGGATCTCCTTGGAGAAAGACGACTATTTACTGGCGGGAGATGCGCCTTGACCCTGGAATGGGGAGATATTGGAACATTAGCGGTCGATCCTGCTACGTCTAAAGTGATTGACAAAGTAGGGGCTGTTATTACTCCAGGCAGCACTGAGGTACTTGATCGCAAAACAGGGATACTGGTTGCTTGCGATAAGTTTACCTGTCCCTATGCCATTTCTGGGGTCAATCATGCGCCTTTTGCTGCGGTCGGGGGTTGGTCAGGCGTTGTCTATGCGAAGGCAGCACCAAGGGTCAAGGATGCCGCTTATGCGTTCCTTTCATATATGAGTCAGCCTGCTCAGTCAAATGTGGATGTCACAATCGGCGGAACAGGTTTGAACCCTTACCGGATTTCTCAATTTAAAACCATTGATCCCTGGGTTAAAGCCGGGATGTCGCCCGATGCTGCCAACAACTATTTAAGTGCGATCGGTGTCAGCCTGAATAGTCCAAACATGGTTTTGGATCTCAGGATTCCTCATAACCAACAATATCAACTGGAAGTCCTCGACGCTGTTCTTGCCGATTTCTTAGCAGGCAAACTGACCACAGAGGAAGCAATGCGGGAGGTTGAAAAAAGATGGGAGCAAATTACTAACAAAGTTGGACGTGAGTCTCAACGCGCCGCTTATCGTGCCAGCCTTGGACTATGAGGGGCAGAGGGGCAGGAGAAAAATAACAATGCCCCATTCCCAATGCCCCAT
>CAZZZY010000210.1:0-8994 GCA_964658545.1 uncultured Acetobacteraceae bacterium
CCCTACTCCTTCTTTTCAAAATGGACGAGGTTTACAAACCAAAACGCCACGAATTAATGAAATGCTGTACTTAGTACAAGCCACCGTAAAAAGGGGTCGGAAATCGGGGAAGATAGTTTCTGTAGGGCGACATAAAAAATAAGATATGCAGGGACGTATCTCCAATATCCGACCTCCAAATGACGTATTAATGGTGGGTTACGCGCTTCGCTAACACACCCTACGAAATTTTACTGTAAGGCTTTTAGCCTTGCCCGTAGTTGGGCGATTTCTTGTGCCATATCTAAGACCATTACCGCTCCAACGAGATTTAGTCCTAAATCCTGGCGTAACCTCTGAATTTGAGCAATTCGCGCAATTTCTCGTAAGCGCAGCATTGAACCGATTGGTTCAATCAATCCCACTTGCACATATTGTTCAATCACGATGGTTGAGGTTTGGGTCACCAAAGCTGCATATTCAAAGGTATAAAGGCGATCGCCTTCTGGGGAAATAACCATAGTGGATAGTCTAAACTCGCTCATAGTGTCACCTCTTTGATTGCAGAACGGGGGTTAAAACTGCTATTGGACTGAATCTTTTCATAGCAATCCTGCTCGATTTCGCTCAAATCCTTCGGCGACACGATCTGAAGTTTCACAATTAGATCAGTCCGATTTCCTTTCGGTAATGTCCAACCTTTGCCTCGCAGCCGCAGCGATTGCCCGGAATTTACCCCTTTGGGAACGGTCATCATCACGTCACCATCTGGGGTTGGCACATGAATTTGAGTCCCTAAGACGGCCTCATCGGGGCGAATGGGAACTTCACAGGTCAGGTTATCACCCGAAAACTGAAAAAATCGATGGGGAAATAATTCGATTGTGAGATACAAATCCCCTCGCTGTAAAGAAAAAGGACTGGGGCGACCTTTTCCTTTAATCCGAATCCGACTACCTGGTTTAGCACCTGGGGGAATACGAACATTAATGGTTTCATCATCCAACTGTAACCGTTTTTGGACACCATGAAATGCTTCTGAGAAAGAGAGTGCGATCGCAGCTTCAGTATCTGGTGCCGGTGCCTGGCTACGAAATCCGGTAAAATCGTCAGGCTGCTGAGTCGAGGTGCGGTAATAATTCCCTGCTGCTCTTGTCCTGCCGCCTAAACCACCAAGTAAATCATTGATAAAGTCATCAAAGTTGCTATATTGGTCAAATCCTGCGGTATTTGTGTTGGTTTCTCTAGGAGGAGCAACCCCTGCTGCCGCTTGCTTCCAGTACTGCCCAAACTGGTCATACTTTTCGCGCGTTTCTGGATTCGATACAACCTCGTTGGCTTCATTGATGGCTTTGAATTGTTCCTCTGCTTCTGGATTGCCAGGATTTACGTCAGGATGATGTTTGCGGGCAAGTTTGCGGTAAGCTCGCTTGATTTCTTCAGCAGTTGCAGTTTTGCTGACTCCTAAAATGGCGTAGTAATCTTTGAAGTCGTTTGCAGTGGGCATGATTTAATACTCAAAATCAGATTATTTTTTGCATTCGGAACATCATTAGACATCTCCAGAAAAGATTTAGATACCACATAATTATACGCAGACCTAACCCCCCTTCCCCCCTTCCCTACCAGGCAAGGGGGGTTTTAAAGCCTCTCTCCGCTTCGGGGAGAGGAATGGAAGTGGGGTCTTTTTCTTTTTCGGAGATGTCTATTAGAGAATCTTGCAGAAGCATGACAATGACGATCGCACCACTAGCTGACAACAAGTGGTCTTGCCTTTGGATAACTTTAGGTATAGCCATATTTCTTGATGAACCAAGTTTTGACAAATTGAGTCAAGACGCAATAGCAAGTTAGGATTAAAGCTAACCAGAGAAAATAAACGGCTGGCAAGGGAACAAACCCTAAACTGGCTGCAATCGGAGAAAATGGCAGATACATACCGACTCCCATCACCGTAGCGGTGATCAGCAGCATGGGTAAAGAAGCCCAACTCTGGAAAAAAGGCACCTTCGCCGTGCGAATGACATGGACAATCAGCGTTTGAGTCATCAGGCTTTCCACAAACCAACCCGTTTGGAACAACGCTTGATGGTCTACAGAGGTCGCCCCAAAGACAAACCACATTAGGGCATAGGTGGAATAGTCGAAAATGGAGCTAATCGGACCGATGAAGATCATAAATCGCTGGATATTAGCAATTTGCCACTTCGGCGGCTTGACTAGGTCTTCTCGATCCACCTGATCGAATGGAATGCCCGTTTGCGAAAAGTCATAGAGGAGATTATTGAGCAATATCTGCACTGGTTGCATTGGTAAAAATGGCAGAATCGCACTCGCACCCAAGACACTAAACATATTGCCAAAGTTAGAGCTAGTACCCATTCTGATATATTTATTTATATTGGCAAAGGTCTTACGACCTTCGATTACCCCAGATTCCAGGACTAACAAGTTTTTTTCTAACAAAATAATGTCTGCCGACTCTTTAGCAATATCAACTGCCGTATCAACTGAGATGCCCACATCTGCCTCCCGCAAAGCGGCTGCATCATTGATGCCATCTCCCATGTATCCCACAATGTTGCCTTTTTTTCGCAGCACCTGAACAACTTTGGCTTTTTGGGTGGGAGAGAATTTGGCAAAAATGGTTGTGGTGGCAGCAGATGAAGCTAATTCATCATCTGATAAAGAGTCAATATCGCTACCTAATAAAACATTTTGGACTGGCAAGCCAACATCTTTGCAGATTTTACGAGTAATGATTTCATTATCGCCGGTGATTATTTTTACATCAACTCCATGTCCCTTGAGAGCTTTAATCGCTTGGCCAGCAGAATCTTTGGGCGGATCGAGAAACGCAATGTTGCCCAACAGCACCAAATCACTCTCATCGGTAATGGCATAATGCAATTGATCAGTTGGCATGACTTTGTATGCCACCGCGACTACCCGTAACCCTTCAGAGTTTAGTTTTTGTTGTAAATCAGCAACCTTAGTACGGGCTGACTCATCCATTGGCAAAACCTTGTCATCAACTTTGAGTTGGGTGCAGACTTTTAGGACTTCTTCAACTGCACCTTTGCAAATCAGGACGTGCTGTTTTCCCATTTCTTCCACGACAACAGACATACGACGACGCACAAAGTCAAAAGGAATTTCATCAAATTTCTGGTAGTTTTTCTCAATGTCTAAAGCTTTAAGTTCTTGATTGCGATCAAGAACGGCGACATCCAATAAATTTTTTAAGCCAGTCTGGTAAAAACTATTGAGATAAGCATATTTTAATACATCAGTACTATCTTGACCGTAGGGATCTAAGTGCCTCTCCAAGACGATTTTGTCTTGGGTCAGGGTGCCTGTTTTGTCAGTACACAGAATATTCATGGAGCCAAAGTCTTGAATCGCATCAATATTTTTGACAATCACCTTTTTATTGGACATGGTGATCGCCCCCTTTGCCAAATTTGCCGTGACAATCACAGGTAACATTTCTGGAGCCAGTCCCACAGCAACAGATAAACCGAATGTGAATGCCTCGACCCAATTGCCTTTAAGCACTCCATTGATCAAAAAGACGAGGGGAGCCATGATCAGCATAAAGCGCAATAGCAGCATGGTCACGCCATTTACACCTTTGTCAAAGCTCGTTCGTGCTTTATGTCCGCTGATGGTTTTAGCCAAGGATGCTAGATAAGTATGACTACCTGTCTCTGCGACAACGGCTGTTCCAGAACCACTGACGACCGCAGTACCCATGAAACAGAGATTAACTAACTCCAATGGGTTTTTCTCCTTGTCATCAGGGAGTTCTGCGTGTTTTTCAGAGGGTAGAGATTCCCCAGTCAGGGTTGACTGACTGAGAAATAAATCCTTCGTAGCAATCAGCCTGACATCGGCGGGAATCATATCTCCGGCAGAAAGAAAGATGACATCACCAGGGACGAGCAGTTTCACCGCAATTTCTTTTCCTGCTGTTATTTCCTTTTTTTCTTTGGGTACAGGATCTTTAATGCCATCCTTACGGCTCACCGTTGCCGTTGCGCTGACCATTTCCCGCAACTTTTCGGCAGCTTTGTTCGACTGAAATTCTTGCGAAAAGCGCAGCAAGCCACCGAAAATCACCATCATAAAAATGATCAAGGCGGCTGTCGGACTCCCAGTTAATAGTGAAACTGTCGCCAGAACAATTAGTAAAAGCGAGAGGGGATTCGTTACCGTTTTCAGCAGTTGGACATACCACTTGATCGGTTTTTCGCGGGCGATCTCATTCAGCCCGGATTTCTCTAACCGCCGCTTGGCTTCAGCCTCACTCAATCCTTGCAGTGAGGTATCGAATAAGTGCAGCACTCCATCTACGTCTTGCCGAGCAATATCAATGAGCGTTTTGGATGAATCTACAGACGGGCTAGCTATCGTTTCCGGCTTTTTGGATGTATTGGCAGCCTGGCTTAATTGCTTCATAAAATCATTTCCTTTGGCTGCTTAAGTGGAGTTTCGGTGTTGGATTGGGAGATCAAAGCCACCAAAGGAATTCTGGCTCCCAGATTGATCTGTTGCAACACTGCTTCTAGAATTGGCCCTGCCGTATGATCGACATAGACATCAATACCACCGTCCCAGCAAGTCTTCAACATTTGTTTGCCGAGTAGAACGCCCGCGCCTGTGCCAGCAACTGGTCTGCGGTCATGTGTTGTTCGTTGACGACGACTGTACCGACAACTCGTCCGGCGATATCTGGGTGACGTTCTTTGAGTTCAGCCAGCAGATAATCCATCGCGCTGCTTGATCCGGTTGAACTGCCAAAGATCAGAATCTTCTTTGCATCACTTAGCGATCGCGCTATGGCCTCATAGAATGGTTTGAGTTCCGGCTGGCGCTGACCATTAGCCTCATCGTCCACATTGTGCAGGTGTCGGTGAGAGCCATCTGGGTCGTAAGGAGTGATCCGTTCTGGTACTGAGCCGTGCAATTCGGTTCTATAGATCCGTGCTTCACGGTGATCGATAACGACCAGCAGGTGGATACCCTCGGCGATGGTCGGTTGTGCGGGGACAGAGGAGCGCTCAAGGAAGTGGCGAATCTGCATCAGTTCATGGATGTCAGATAAATCTTTGTGCTTCGAGGGGTGAACTATCAGTGTCTCGCCATTCCGCGTAAATATTAGATTGCCGTTATGTTCCTCTGTGACTTCAGTCAGGGCATTTAGCATTGATCGCACATCGTGCCACTGGAGGTTCCGGGCTATCGGGTGCCTAAAGACGGCGTTGTAAGTGGTTTGATGAATCCGGGACATCTGCGTTTCCATTAATTTCTCCTAATTGCCAATTGTTTGATTGCATAAACTGTCCTTACAATTCAGGTTTTATGGAAAAGCCCACAAAAAACCTAACTCCCTTCCCGATGATCTAAGGGTGAAAATTCAAAGTCTCTCTCCTCAAAGGAAGAGAGATTTAGAGAGAGGTTTTCCAGATACCGTGAAAAGTAAGAGAATCCTCGTGCATTTATGCCCAGGAGTGTCAATTCCTTTCTTTAGACAGCGTTCAAATCACCCTGACTAAACGCGACGTGTTACCCAGTGTCCTCGCATCCATCGCCGATGACCACGGGAGGTCGCTTGGTAACGTCCTGCCACCCAGACCCGACGAAAATGAGGCCGGCGTGCAGTGTTCCGCCGAGGTTGTTCACGCTGGTTCTGAGCCAATCGATCCGGCGCAACCCGGTCTGCCTCGACGACACCGGAACGAGTTGAATTCTGCTCATCATTAACATTGAAATCTGCGGCGGAGGCAGATTTTGCCAAGACTCCCAGGGGAAGAACAAGCATCAGGACAGCGATTATACGTTTCATTGGGAGATGTTCCTTTCGATAAGTTGAGAGTAACTAGAATCAAAGCGGTTGAACTGGAATTTCCTGCGTGCTTCACACACCAACAAGTTCATTAACTTCGTGATTGGCATTTTTCAGAATTTGCTGTGCTTGATTAACTTCCTCATCCATACCTGAAACAATCACCATAAACTTACCCGCTTTGATTTCTGTTTCGTACTTCAGTGCTTTCTCCTTGGGAATTCCCAGCCCTATGAGGGCACCCACCAACCCGCCAGCAACGGCAGCACCTACCCCACCAACAATCATGCCTTCAATCCAACCGGCGAGTACCCCAACAACGTGTCCAGCGACGATTACCGGGCCCACTCCGGGGATAAAGAGTAAGCCAACCCCGGAGAGGATGCCAAACACTCCACCAAAAAAGGTGCCCCAGTAGCCTGCTTCTCCCGCCCCAACTTTGGCAGTATCCTTCCAGGTCATAAATCCGCGTACATGCTCAGTGGTTTGATAATCTTGACCGATGATCGAAATCTTGTTCATATCAAAGCCTGCTTTTTGCAGTTCCAACACTGCTGCTTCTGCCTCAACATGAGTTGGGAATATATTCACAACTTGGTGCAAATCTTTCATGATTTTGTCTCCTGATTAATGTATAATTAGCAAAACTTGGAGTGATTGAGTTTCATCCCATAGTTTTCGTAGTTTTCGTATCCAGTTCGCGGCGATCTGCTGCGAATGGTTCACCATGACGCCTACTACAACTGATTGATCGAGCTAAATTGCTGTCTATTCTGGGAAATTGCTCGTTCGGGCAATATTGTTGGAAAAATATAACTCTCCTTGTTAACTACTCTGAGGGGCTATAGCTTGATTTATTGATTGAATTGATTCATTACGATATAAATCGTTACGAAATTCACCACAGAGATGGCTCCTTATACTGGCAAATTACGGAAAAACATCAGTCTTTTTCTTCCTGGTTGGGAGAATCATCGGGTGGTTGATCTCTTGCCATGCGTTGTTGCTCCTGGGATACCCATTCCCAAGCCATCAAACAACCAATGCTTAAACCTGCCAGCATCAGTGCCAATGTCCATGAGAACCGATGGGGGAATTTAAAATCAATCCAGATTCCTAGTGCCATTCCCAATAAAGTTGGTACGACCACTGACCAGCCGACCAAGCCGACAAAACCGAAGCCAAACAAAACGCCACCATGAGGTTTTGCTTGGCGAGCATAAAGTTTGCGGCGTGCTTGGTTAGCGATCGCCTTGGCGTTAAGATGCGTTTGGGAGCGAGACTTACGAGGGGGTGGGGTTTTCATAGATATTCACCTAACTCGATAAAGTGCCGAATTGTGTTTACCTCTAGGTTTGCTAAAACAGAACGTGCTGTTTTTTCGCGTTCATCGATGAAGTGAAACTCCTCCTCAACGGTTTTTTTCAACATTCCCAAATCGCCACCTTCCACTGCATTTTGGGTAGCAACTGTGACCTCATTCCCATGCTTGATCAAAACTCCTTGATCGATGGCGAGAAATTGTTCTTGTCCTTGGGGTGGGACAAAGGATAGCAAACTCGGTATCAGTGTGGAGACAAAATCTATATGGTGAGGTAGCAAGCAAAACATCCCATTCTCCGCTTCTGCAATCACTTTGATCGCAGCTGTTTCGAGCAGGATTTTGGTTGGTAAAACAACTTTGAACCGCATTTCTGATGATGAATCGGTCATGATTTTTTGCCCTCTTTTGGAGCCTTGACAACTTCATCAATGGAGCCGATCATGTAGAGCGATCGCTCTGGTGTATCAGCAAACTCGTCATTGAGAATGCGTTCACATCCTTCTAGAGCATCGTCTAATTCGACTAATTTCCCTGTCAAACCTGTAAACTGGGCAGTGGAAAAGAAGGGTTGAGTGAGAAAACGTTCTAAACGTCGCGCCTGGGATACCACTTGGCGATCGCCTGGTGATAATTCTTCTAAGCCCAACATGGCAATGATATCTTTCAGTTCCTCATAGGTGCTGATGGTTTTGCGGACTGCTTGAGCTATCTGATAATGGCGATCGCCAACGATATGAGGCATCAGCATTTTGGAATTCGATTGCATCAAATCCACGGCGGGATAAAGCCCTTCACTCGCCCGTTTCCGTGACAACACAATTGCGGCTGACAGATGGGAAAACACAGCGACAGCAGAGGGATCGGTGAAGTCATCCGCAGGGACATAAACCGCTTGAATGGAAGTAATCGCCCCTGCCGATGTATTGCAAATCCGCTCCTCTAGTTGAGCGAGTTCAGTGGCGAGGGTTGGTTCATAACCCACCCGCGAAGGTATTATCCCCATCAGTCCCGATACTTCTGAACCCGCTTGGATAAAGCGAAAAATATTATCAATTAAAAGCAATACATCTTTTTGGGAGCGATCGCGAAAATATTCTGCCATTGTCAGCGCCGCGTGTCCTACCCAAAATCTGACTCCTGGTGGTTCATTCATCTGTCCGAAGACTAAAACTGCATTTGGAAGAACCCCCGTTGCTGCCATTTCTTGATATAGATCAAGACCTTCTCGGCAACGTTCACCAATCCCACAAAATAAACTTACGCCTTGGTGTTGCTTCACCATATTATGGATCATTTCTGTAATTAGCACCGTTTTGCCAACGCCTGCACCGCCAAGCAAACCTGTTTTACCCCCTCGTTCCAAAGGTGTGAGCAAATCGATGGCTTTGATGCCAGTTTTGAGGATTTCGGCTTTAGTAACTCGTTCAGACATGGCAATTGGCGTAGCATGAATTGATCGCCATTCGCCACCTGCGATCGCCTCTTTCTCATCGATCGCTTCGCCAAATAGGTTTAACATTCTCCCTAAAAGGCGATCGCCCACGGGAACTTGTAACGGGTGCTGAGTATCAATCACAATCTCGCCCCGTGTCAAACCTGCGGTTGGGGCAAGTGCTACCCCCCGCACCACCTGAGCGCTCAGATGTGAAACCACCTCGATGGACAGATGACCTCCTTTCCCTGTTTGTAACTGGCTATTTATATATGGCAAGCGTTTGGGAAAATGGATATCGATGATGCTGCTCCGCACGGAGAGGATAGAACCAAGATTTTGCTCTTGGGAATGATTTGAGTGGGAAGATGATTTAATATCTGGTTCCATATAATTCGTAATTCGTAATTC
>CAZZZY010000211.1:0-8967 GCA_964658545.1 uncultured Acetobacteraceae bacterium
GCAAAAGACTAATGACTAATTAAAATCCCGCTATTGGGTTTGGCTGAGATTGGAGATATTGGAGGAATTCGTGCAATTCTTCTTCAGTTAACAAAGTACGCCAACTTCGTTACTGTTTCAACAACCCACGTTATTAGTCATTGCCTTCTGAATAATGACAAATCAAAATCCCGCTATTGGGTCTGGCTGCGATTGGAGGTATTTGAGGAATCCGTGTAATTCTTCTTCAGTTAGCAAAGTACGCCCCCTTTTACCGTAGGTTTCAATCAGATGCTCTCGCCCTTGTTCCGGTGTCCAGCCTAAACGCTGAAGTTCCACATCTGTTTTAGCAATGACATCCGATAAATCCACGGGTTCAGTTTTCTTCTTTCTCTTTCCTGTCACTGATGGGGTGGCGACATCCTCTTGAGGGCTGTAACTCCGAGGTGTAAATGGTGTGACATTATTGGCAGAAATTGCTGGAAAGGTTTGATTTTCTGGCTCGTTACTAAACGTTATTTCCAGGGTTTCAACTGGAGGATCAAATTCTAGCTCCCGGTTGGCAGTCACAGGAAAGTTTTGATCTAAATCCTGGCTATAGGTATCGCTTGATAGAGGTGCAGCACTACTGTACTCGTACTGTTCGTTACTAGTTGTTACTACTTCCGGTTTGATGTTGCGGACTTTGGAGGGCGGCATAGATATTTCTTTGTCGCTAACCACTGGCCATTGATTCCCAACAAAATCCCCATCTTTTGCAGAGGAATAAGTAAACTCACTCAATCCACCTTTGGTATTCAATGAGGGGTTTAGCGGCGCTGGGGAAATTGGATTTGAGCTAAATGCCACTGATTCGGGTGGCGCATTTGTAATACCCAAAACTATCAACGCCCTAGTTCTGGCCTGGTCTTCTGCTGCTTCTATTGTTTCTGCTGCTGCCATACCTGTAGCACGGGTTACGCCTTCAATTTGCACGCTTGCGCGGACAATATATTTTCCTTGAAAAATTTGCACTAATTCAGAAATCAGACTGCCCTTGGGATACAAGCTCTGGAATTGAGCCAACATAATACTGCTACCAAATTTAAATATTTTTAATAACGGGGTCGATACTGCCTGTATGCTCAAGCAATGTAAACTACCCTTATTTTAACGTATCGCGTCAGTCCCCACCTTGAATGTACTCTCAGGGTAGGTATTGTGTAGCGGGTGATGACGATTGCATCCAATATTGATTTTTTGCTCATGCAATAAACTTATATTGGATGTATGAGAAATCACCAATTTTTCTGGCAATTTGGCATGCAATGCTATACTAGTGAGCCAACTCGATATCTAGAACTATTTTCTGGAAGTGCGCTCTAAATCTACAATAATGGAGATAAGGTTCGCCCTCGCTGCTTATTCAGCTGCTCACCTAATTGTTACCGATTCTACATATGGGAAAATTGGGTTAACCGGCAGTTCCTCCTAGTTAAAATCAGAGTCTAATGGCGTAAAATTACCTTCCCTCTAGACAATCAAACACCTGTAGTTTCCACGCCACTTACTCCACTTGGGGAAACCCTAAGACCGCAGTGGCTCGCCTGCATAGCGCTTTTGGGCAGCATGGAGAGTTCTCTAAACCCAGCTTCTCAAAAACCCGTCGCGTAATTAACTAGCGGGGCTAAATCTTAAATCAGGCGTGCTTTCTAAGTTTGGTTAAGTGAAGAGACTTGAACGCAGGCAGACTCTGAGAACATCTTGCAGTGAGAAGTTCGTAGACACCCAGAGTTGTCCGTGGGTCGGCTTCCTTTGCTCAAAGCTGTGGGAGTAGTTTCCCGCTCTTGCTGGGTTGGCTTCCTTTCCTTGGAACTTAGGAAGCGTTGCCTTGGGGCAATTCGTTTCCAGCTTGTTTCTGTAAGCCGTGAGGGTATACAGGAATGAACCAGATTAAACAAAAAATGATGTTTTGACCAAAGGTCGGTTCACTGCATGGAATTTTCAATCGCTACACTCCTTGCCAATTTCACCGATGATAAATTGGTAGCCCGTAAAGTTTTAGAAAAGAAACTTGGCTGTGAAGATGAAAAAAGCTTACAAAAACTTCACATTGCCTTAGATGTTCTCGAAAAAATCGGTATTTTAGTCAAAGAACGGGGTAAATATCGCCGTGTCTCAGAAGAGGGAATCATCGAGGCAAAACTCCGTTGTTCTAGTAAAGGCTTTTGCTTTGCTATTCAAGATGTGGAAGGAGCCGAGGATATTTACATCCGCGAAAGTCATCTGAGTAATGCTTGGAATGGCGATCGCGTCTTGGTCAGAGTTCTCAAAGAAGGGAGTCGTCGTCGCTCTCCTGAAGGGGAAGTGAAGCTGATTCTAGAACGTTCCAACCACACGTTACTGGCACGAATTAAGCAGGTGGAAACTGGTTTCCGGGCTGTGCCTTTAGATGATCGATTGCTTTTTGAACTCAAGATTCAGCCTAACGAGGCGAAATTAGAAGAAGCGATCGATCACCTTGTTCATGTGGAAGTCTTGCGTTACCCGTTGGCACAATATCCTCCCCTTGGTCGAGTGGTACAAATCCTCGGTAGCGATGCCGAAGCTGCGGCTGATATAGATTTAGTTACGTGCAAACACGACCTTTCCCGGACTTTTCCCGATCATGTGCTAGATGCAGCCGCCAAGTTACCCAAAAAGCTACTCAAAGCAGACCTGAAAAATCGGTTGGATTTGCGTAATTTGTTTACTCTCACCATTGAAGGGGTAAATGGCGATACCAAAGTGATAGAAAACGCTTTTAGTTTAGAAAAAAACTTAGCGGGAAATTGGCTTTTGGGCGTTCATATCACCGATGTTTCTCACTATGTCCAACCTGACGAAGCCCTAGATAGAGAAGCACTCAAACGGGGTAAATCAGTGTATCTGGGAGAATTAGTGCTGCCAATTTTGCCCCCAGGTGTGGCAGAACGCTGTTCTTTAGTCCCTGGGAGCGATCGCTTAACTATCTCTTTTTTAATTACAATTGATCCCCAATCGGGAGAAGTGCTGGAATGGGAAATTCAACCCAGTGTCATCAACGTAGAGACTGCACTGAGTACAGAACTTGCCCAAGCAATTCTCACTGGTGTTGCTCGCAATCAATCTCCACAGGTCGTCCAAATACTGCAAGACCTCCAAGCTTTGCAAACAGCCGTCAAACAGGTACGGTTGACTCGTGGTAGTCTCCAGTTGAATCTGCCGCCCAACCAAAACGCTTACTATGATGAAGGGATTCTCGGCGCTGTGGTGGTGAATGATTTACCAGTGCGATCGCTACTCACGGAGTTGGTACTGTTAGTTAATCAACTAATCGCAACTCACTTAAATGCTCTTGGTGTTCCCGCCATCTGGAGAGTCCAAGGTACACCCGATGTCGAAGATGTTCAGGAAATGCTGAAATTGGCAGTCAATTTAGGTGTTGATCTGACATTAGATCCAGAAATAGATATCCAACCCTTAGATTATCAGCATTTAACCACAGCTTTTGCGGAATCTCCCTCTGAGCAAGTTCTTACTTACTTATTGCAAGACACCCTCAAGCCGTCGGCATACAGCACCACCAAAGGATCTCATTTTGGTCTGGCACTACCGCAATATATCCACTTTAGTGCCCCCTTGCGGCGTTACCCAGATTTGCTCATGCAGAGAGTGTATTACACCCTACTCGAAAACGGACGCGATCGCCGCAATACCCGTGTGAGAGAACGCGTTAACCTGCGCCACTCCTCCAGCCACGAGGAAATTAACTGGAACGTTTTACCCCCAGAATTACAGCAAGAACTGCAAAGCGATTTAACTAGGGTAATTGTCCAACTCAACGACCGAGAAAAAGAAGTCCAAGAAGCTGAAGCTGATTTAGCCGGACTGCAAAAAGCCCAACTGATGAAGCAACGCATTGGTCAGGTATTTCAAGGTGTGATTACCGGCGTTCAATCCTACGGTTTCTTTGTGGAAATTGAAGTACCAGCAGCCGAGGTGGAGTCCAGCAGTAATCCTGGTGTGTCTTTGAGGGTAGAGGGATTGGTACACGTCAGTTCTCTCAAAGACGATTGGTATGAATATCGCGCCAGACAACAGGCACTATTTGGTCGCAAAAATCGTGCTTCTTATAGATTAGGCGATCGCGTCGCTGTCCAAGTTAAGAGTGTCGATTACTACCGTCAGCAAATTGATTTGGTAACAGTTGGCAGTGATGGTCTAGCCAAAGGTTTAACTAGCAATGGTTCCCATGAGGAGCTTTCAGACATCTATTTACCAAATGACATTGAGCCTGATGACCTAGACTCTTACTCTGAGGACGAGTAAAATCAACTAAACTTTACGTGTCAAACAACACCAAGCCTTTAATTGTAGGCGTATCGGGCGCATCTGGTCTGATTTACGCTGTTCGCGCGATCAAATTTTTGCTAGAAGCGGATTATAGTATTGAATTGGTTGCCTCTAAATCTACTTACATGGTTTGGCAGTCAGAACAGGAAATTCGGATGCCGCCAGAACCAACTCAACAAGAACAATTTTGGCGAGAGCAAGCTGGAGTTGCACTTTTGGGTAAACTCCGCTGCCATCCTTGGGGTGATGTTGGAGCCGGGATTGCCAGTGGTTCCTTTGCCACTCTGGGGATGATAATTATTCCATGCAGCATGAGTACAGTAGCAAAGCTAGCGGTTGGCTTGAGTTCCGATTTACTAGAACGAGCAGCAGATGTCCAACTCAAAGAAGGGCGAAAGCTGGTCATTGTTCCTCGTGAAACGCCTTTTAGCCTCATCCACCTGCGTAACTTAACCTCTTTAGCTGAAGTTGGAGTGAGAATTGTCCCTGCTATTCCCGCTTGGTATCATAATCCCCAAACCATCGAGGATTTAGTTGATTTTGTAGTTGCCCGTGCTTTAGATCAACTAGATATTGACTGTATCCCAATTCAGCGATGGTCAGGTCGTCGCTAATGCCCACAGTGGACTCATCGAAAATTTCACAATAGTCCTAAAAGGGTAATGATAGAGATGGCTGATAGTGTCAGTAGTCAGTGAACAGTAATCAGTGAAGAATAGTCTGATAACTGACAACTGACCACTGACAACTACCCATTGACAACTGACAACTGACAAAATTGCTATGGCTGT
This sequence comes from uncultured Acetobacteraceae bacterium, assembly GCA_964658545.1. Taxonomy (GTDB): domain Bacteria; phylum Cyanobacteriota; class Cyanobacteriia; order Cyanobacteriales; family Nostocaceae; genus Nostoc. The sequence goes on from CAZZZY010000211.1 coordinate 5,124, forward strand.
AATTCGCTTAATTCTATTGGTGGCGGTACTGGGAGGACTAACACTGTTGTTAGTTCAAAATTGGTCACCTGTCCTATCGCTAGTATTTTTGGGCGTACAAACTCAACCATTACCACTAGCGATATGGATTTTGTTCAGTACTGCCACAGGTGCTTTTACATCTGTATTGATTGCTACCTTGTTTAACTTATCCAATTATTTTGTGGTAGGACAACGCCAAACTCCTGACCGCCGAAGCACAACTGTGCCTCGTGCAAAGGCAACCCAAAGAGAAGAACCTACATCTCGCCCTACCAGTCCTCCACCACCGGCTAGTAAAAAAGAACAGCCTACTAGTGATGTATTTGATGATTGGGAGACAAATGGCAGTAGAGATGATGATTGGAACTTTGATGAAAAGTCAGAGGAAGCGTCTACCTCTAATCCTCAAACTCAACCTGCTAGAGACTCTAAAACTTACGAACGTCAATCAGAAGCCAAAAGCAGTTCTCAGTCTGGTTCAGTTTACTCCTACAGCTACCGCGAACCAAAAAATACAGCTGTGGGAAAAACTGAATCCGTTTACGATGCCGATTACCGGGTAATCATCCCCCCTTACCAGCCGCCGACTACCAATCAAGCGGATGATGATGATTGGGAATTTTTTGATGATGATGAAGATTTTGAGGATGATGATAAACGCTCCCGTCGGTGAGACGTAGGCTACTACGTCTCTACTTGATGCCACACCGCTCTCTAGACTCTTGCTTGACTTTGCCAGTCATAGCAGCTTCCTGCAAAGCCATGAAAGCATTTAAATCTTCCAAGTCATATGGGGTAGTCAACAGTTGTCGTAGTTCATTTTCAGCTTCCACTGTCAAATAGCCAGTTGCTAAAGCTTTTTGTACAACGTCACGAATTCGATTCATAGTTGACGCCTCATTCATCCTATATTTATTCATTCAGGCTTATTGGGGTGAAATATGCAGTATTTTTTGTGCCGAAACTTCAAATTGACAAATATTTTTGGGGCAATCGCCCGATATTAGTCATTATTTACACCTCTATCGGAAACATTTAATTGAATGGGTCTTGTTATAACTAGATTTTTAGACTAACAATACTGTGTTGTTAGAAACACGGTAGTGTGTATACTTAAAATTACCCACCAGAGTAAAAATTCGGATTATTTAGTTAGACAGATATTGTTTGGATAAAGTTTCAAACAAGCTATGTTAATTTTTTGTTAAGCATAGCGATCGATATACGGCAATTACTAGGTTGCATCAGGAAAATTACTACCATCTTTAGAAATTTATCGTTATTTGTGGTATTTTCACATAATTGAGTTATTGTCAATAGACTAATAGTAGTAATGACAAAAGTTGATTCAACTCAAATAGAAGATGAATTTAGAGAAGTTAAAAATAATTGTGAGTTATAAAAATTACACGTAAATTTGATATCTATAAAAGGAAAAGCCTTGAAAACAATTGATAATCAATTGATTAGAGGTTTATTTTGCGGTTGTAATCCTGTGTAAATTGCTAATGGAGTTTGTCAAAGTCTTAGTGGCAGGACTGTTAAAGTTGATCTTTCTCATAAGTTTATAATTTAACGGATCGCGTCAGTCTCCACACTCAACGGACTCTAGTGGTAGGTATTGTGAGCGGGTGATTTCTGGTAAAATAGTTAAGTCTTGACCATCAATGCCATAAGCGAAAACCAAGCCAACAGGTATATGTTGCTAGATTTGTCAACTCTTGGAGACGCTCTTGCTAGCTTGCAACTCCTGCGGAGTACGGCAACGCTTGGGGTAAAAAATTTGGGTCTTGGGAATCAGGACTCCTGACAAGAGGAGGGAATGTCAGACTAATAGAACTATGGAGACAAGCGAGGCTATTCCCGATGAATTGGGAAGCCCTGCCGTCTTACGGTGGGTAATTCACAGCTGTGACTCAGCACTCAGAACTCATAATTGGAGCAAAGCGACTGGTGGGCAGTTTATTACAAGGAGTCAACCTCTACTTAATTGGTATAATGGGCGTTGGTAAGACGACAGTAGGGCCCTTACTGGCAAAGCATTTGGGTTATGGGTTTGTGGATATCGATGGTGTTATTGCCCAAGCAACCAGTAAATCTGTCAGTCAGTTATTTGCAGAAGTTGGTGAAGCAGGGTTTCGCCAGATAGAAAGTGATGTGCTTTCACAGGTTTGTGCTTTTACAAAGCTGACTATAGCAACCGGTGGAGGCATTGTACTGCGGCAAGAAAACTGGGGTTACTTGCACCACGGTTTGATAGTGTGGCTAGATGCGCCAGTGGAATTAATTTACAGCCGTTTAGCTGAGGATACCACTAGACCACTACTGCAAGATGCTGACCTCAAGAGCAAATTGCGATCGCTCCTGGAACAACGCCAACCACTTTACTCTCAAGCCGATTTGCACATCACCCTGCAAGAGGGAGATACACCTGAAGACATTGCTAACAGAATAGTTGAGGTAATTCCTAACGTTCTCAAACCACAGGTTTCTCATTAGGAGTTCGACAAACCTCTCCCTGGTTTTGCGTAGTAAAATCAGGGAGATTTTAGCGTCTCGTAGAGAGCGTCATTTTGAATTTTGAATTGATTCACTGTAGTCTGTATCTGTGCTGTAAGTGATCAACCTGAACTAAATAGTTACCATAGTTACACGCCTGAGTAAGGTGCTAGAGCTAAAGTTTTCGTCAGATCAGCAAGGAGAACGCGATCGCAGAGGTTAAACAGTTCTACCTCAGTCTGCGTCTGTCGCATCAGCCGCAGGAAATGACCTTCAGTGTCAACACTCAGGGCAATGTAGTTGAGGAACATTTTGAGGTAGCCGACGCGCGATCGCTCTGGCATAGTTGCCGCTGTCGGGGTTTGCCATAAACGATCAATATAGTTGCGTACCTCTACTAAAGGAACGGGCGTGATCGGCTCGAAGCGCAAAGCCTGCCGAATTTGATTAAAAAGCCAAGGATTCCCGATCGCCCAACGTCCCACCATCACACCTGCCGCGCCCGTTTGAGAAAGTACTTCAAGGGCAGTTGTCGCAGAGTGGATATTGCCGTTGGCAAGCACTGGACAATGAACTCGTCTGACGGCAGAGGCAATCAAATCATATTTCACTGCCCCGTGGTACATATCTTTTACCGTGCGACCATGCAAACTCAGCAAATCAATGCTGTGGCGATTGATCAGATCTAGAATTTCGTAAAAGGTATCTGTATTTTCAAAGCCGACGCGCATCTTGACGGTTAAAGGTCGATCATTCACTGCTTGCCGCAGTTCTCCCAAAATCCGATCCACTTTTTCTGGTGAGAGCAGCAATCCACCCCCAACATTTTTGCGATAGATTCTAGGTGCTGGACAGCCCATGTTCAAGTCAACTCCAGCGATATTATAGCGGCAGAGATCAATTGCTGTTCTTACTAAGTCTGGAATGCTTTCGCCAATCATTTGAGCAAAAACAGGGCGACCCGTGTCGTTTTCGGTGATTGCTGCCAGAATACTACGATTGAGCCGTGAGGTATCATTCACGCGGAAATACTCGGTGAAGAAGTAGTCAGGACTGCCGTAGTGAGCAATGACCTTCATAAACCAGAGGTTTGTCACATCCTGCATGGGCGCAAGAGCGGTAAGGGGTAGGTATGGATGGAGCGATTGGGGGAGCGATACCTGGGACATAGAAATTCCAGCGATCGACAAAGCATCACTGTATCAAAAAATGGTGACTGAGGTTCCACCTATGTTGAGGTTGAGCAGCTAATTATTTTATTCATAAAATCCCAATACGCTTGGGTTAAGGCTAAAACTCTGTTACCAAAGTCAATTTTTTAACG
>CAZZZY010000212.1:0-8939 GCA_964658545.1 uncultured Acetobacteraceae bacterium
CGCCAAGTTCCCTTGGCATACTACTAGAAGCGATCGCAACAACAAAAGCAAGTTTTAGTGAGCGCTCACGCCTGAAATCGCTAAATTTTAGCTAACATTTCCTTTCGGCAAACAGTGACAACTGTCCCGGAGAAATATTCCCGGTTAAAATTGTGGTTTCTTATATTGCAATAACAGAGCTAGCAACATGAAGCCATCGTGGAAAACTACCATAATCTTAACTGCGATCGCTGGAGCTACCATCAGCGCTATCTCGATTTTCCAAAGAACTAACCAGCTATCCATCGCGCTTACCGAAGAATGGATCGCTACCCAAGTAGCAGATGGGGACAGCATCACAGTTCGTCAAACCGATGGTAGCCAAATGTCAGTTGAGCTTTGTGGAATTGATGCCCCGGAATTGAAACAAGGTGAAGCTCCAAGACAAGCATTGGCTCATGAAGCAAAACAGAAACTACTCAAGCTCATTGCTGCTGCCGATAATCAACTGATGATCGTTCCAGTCGCAAAAGACAGCGATGGGCGTACTTTAAATACGAACACCCATTCAGAGAAGAAACACGCGCTTTCTTTCTCCTAGTACCGAATCGCATCTGGGTGAAAGTCTCTAATCGTAGCGGCATCCTGGAAGAACGAGTTAAGCAATATGCGAAAACGCTCAAAGGTGACAAAAGGGCTAACCAATCGTCACTTAGCCTAATTCGATATTCAGTATTAATACTTACAGTTAGACGGCTGAACAAACTTGTTGTCGCATAGGCACTTGAATGATAAACTCGGTTCCTTTGCCAAGTGTGGAGAAACACTCTAATTTGCCACGATGTTTTTCGGTAATGATTTGATAACTGATCGCCATACCCATACCTGTTCCTTTGCCCACAGGTTTAGTGGTGAAGAAGGGATCGAAGATGCGGTTTATAACATGTTCTGGCATTCCTAACCCGTTATCAGCGATCGCAATTTCCACCCATTGCGAATTGCTGACTGAAGTACGGATGCTGATTTGACTGGGATTTTCGTTAATCTCTTCATCGGGGAGCAAAGCATTTACTTCATCGAGGGCATCGATCGCATTTGCTAAAATATTCATCAAGACTTGATTGAGTTGTCCTGGATAGCATTCTACTTCGGGTAATTTGCTATAATCTCGAATTATTTGAATTGCCGGACGTTCTGGTTTGTCTTTGAGACGATATTGAAGAATCAACAGAGTACTTTCAATGCCTTCATGAATGTCAACTAGCTTAAATTCCGACTCATCTATGCGCGAAAAGTTCCGCAGCGATAGCACAATGCTACGAATCCGAGTGGTTCCCATTTTCATCGAAGATAGCATCTTCTGCACATCTTCCACAATAAATTCCAGATCAATTTCCTCGGCTAATGCGCGAGCTTCGGGGTCATGGCTCGGATGGTGCTGTTCATAGAAGTGGAGCATCCGTAGCAAATCTTGAGTGTATTCATTTAGGTGGTCAATATTGCCGTGGATAAAGTTCACTGGGTTGTTGATCTCATGGGCAATCCCTGCCACCAGTTGACCCAGACTGGACATTTTTTCGTTTTGCACCATTTGTACCTGAGCGTTTTTCAGTTCGCTTAGGGTTTCGTTGAGCTGTCTTGCTTGTACAGTTGCAAGAGATGCTAGTTCGTCAATGGCAATAACTTGAGGCAGTGAAGTCCAACAAGCGATCGCCACAGCCACAAATGCCAGCGTCATCAATACAATAATCAGAATTTCGGAATTGCTGGCGTTGCTCGCTGGGCGAATCCAGGCACAAATGAGCCAGCTAATTGTTGATGTGGCGCAGATTAAAAAAATCAAAATGGTGACCTGAGCCACCAGAAAATCCCGGTCTTTGGTTAGCTTGTGGGGTTTTGTGTGCAGTCGCTCCCACCAGGCTGGCTGGAATGGCGCGAAGGGAATGTGACGAACTATCGCATCAAGGGCAATTAGAGCCATCGGCAAAATCAGACCGATCAGGAAATCTTGCCAACCCCAGGCAACACCTCCAACCACCAAAACCATAAATTCTATGCACAGAATGCCAAGTGACAAGCGCCCCCATCGGACATCTGGATCTTTGCGGCGCAGCCATAGCGCTAGATGTACAAACATAATTGCCACAAACCAGCACACTCCAGAAACCACTACAATGCGGTTAACATCACCCCATAGCAAAAACAGGAAGCTACTAAGTAATGTGAAAATGAGGGCAGGTTCTAGCGCCCCTCTATGGGATACCACCCCAAATACTGAAGCCATATTTCCATCTAATGCCCCCTGATACAGAATCCGGGGTGTATTAGACACAGTTGTGGCAGTTCCCAATAAACAGCTAGAGGTAATCAATAGGGTAATTAAAAAACTAGTCTGAGATCCCCAAAACGGTGTAGCTGCTGCCACTAAATTGGTATAGAGATCAGAACCGAGAGATTTATTTGTCACCAGACGCATCAAGACCCAGCTACCCCCAATGTAAACAAAGGGCATTAACCAGGCAAACCACGACAGGAATTTAAGTGTATCCGCAGGTTTTTTACTATCTGCAACAAAGGCACTGGCGGTTTCAGAGGAGTAAAAAGCATAAGCTGCGTATAAGTACCACTTCAGCCAGTTGGCAGAACTAATGCCACTGAAGCCAGACGGCAATAAGCCGGGACTCTCCGGTGCTAATACTAACCAGCCTAAGCCTTGAGCAATGAATAGGAAGAGAAAGCCGATGGAAGGTAGCACAAAAAACAGGTGTAAAATTGCCAGGGTTCGTGACCCACTAAACGCTATCAGGTAGGCAACCAGCGTGAAGCCAATTTCTAGGGGTTTATCTGGCACAGTCAGACCCAGCGTTTTCAGATGATATTGCAGCAGTGAGGTGAGGACGATGGCATTGATTGGGGGAAACGACACCCAACCCAAATAGTAGGCAAAACCTATATATCTTCCCACTAATGGATTGTGAGGCAATAAGCGAGCCACATAATTTGGAGTGCCGCCAGAGACATTTTGCCACCTGCTACCGAGTTGACGCATTTGTAGGCTTAATAGCATCCCCACCACAACACCGGGAATCCAAACCCACATTGCTGCTGTACCCAGTTCTTGATTAACTGTCGGAGCAAGCGTCAGCCAAGTGAGAAATCCAACAACACTAAATCCCCAGGCTTCCCCAGCAGTGAAAGTTCGCTGTAACCGAATCGGTGACGAATGCTCCATTTTTGCTTTTCCCAATTTATCCTTTCAATCAGAAAGCAACCAGATCCTTGCGGGTGGAAGTTTTCGCTAATCTCATTTAGTATTCCCCCAGCCGACACCTAATCAACATGAGAATTGCGATCGCTAACGATATGTTCATGGCTGTAGAGGTACTGCGGCGGGTTGTGGAAAAAGTACCAGGCTACAAGCTGGCGTGGGTTGCCTATGATGGTGCGGAAGCTGTGAGCAAATGTGCGGCTGATACTCCCGACTTGATTTTGATGGATGTGCTGATGCCTAGCATGGATGGAGTAGAAGCTACACGGCGCATCATGAGTCAATCTCCTTGTGCCATTGTGATGGTGACAGCTAGCGTTAATTGGTAAGAACGAGAACGATTGTAGCCAAACCTGTCTAAACAGTACTCATCAAAAGTTTTGTGCGTGGAGCGGTACAATCTGCGATCGCCTACGGCGGGGCGTAGCCCATCGCGTAATTCTATTAAAGCTTTGCCTGCCTCAAAAAACGCCCACTCCACTTTCCTCTCTAGGTATCAGTTTTTCTCTATTCCCAACTGCGATCGCCCCTTTCCCCTAACGATCTCTTAACCATTACAATTTCTCAAGCCAACGATGCCTTTCTCCTCACCTCAATTGCGATCGCCCCAACCAAGATTTCAAAGCTTAAATCGCACTGCAATCAGGTGGATTGGGTAGGAAATGGATTGTGACGAATATAGTCTGATAAGGCTGCATTGATTAAAGTTTGGTAGTCTTGCTCACCTGCTTTGCGTTTGAAATATTCAATGATAAATGTATCGAGCATCATGCTCACTTGTTGCTTGCCTCGATCAACAGGAACTCCACCAACTCTGAAGACTGCCTGAGCCATCTGTTCTTCACTTGCTTCAGGAATATCTGAGAGATCGATGTCTTCATCTTGCATCGCATGAATTCGCACCCAATCAGTTTGAGAGATTTTGGAAGAAGATGAATTGTTCATGTTTAGTATCTCTTCGCATTGAAATGATACGGATCTCGTTGTTGCATTCTGTGTGGGCGATCGTTACAAGGGTTTGATCCAATAGACCGAGCGTAATAAAACGCTGTTCACGGTAGGCGAAGCGATCATCTTCGTAGGTAAATGTTGGTCCTGCGAAGACAGGCGAGGCATCCGCAAAGTCAAAGCCATGTTTAAACAGGTTTGATTGACGTTTGTTTTCGTCCCAGGTAAATCGCATAGCTTTACTATAGTATATCGAGTGCTTGGAAACGTTAAGTGCTGGGTTTCATACGTTAATCCAACATAATGGCGGGCGATCGCTCTCTATAACCCACGATCGCCTTCCCACAAGTGCGATCGCTCCCTTGCTCTCGTCGATTCGCCCTTTCCTAAACAACCCACCCGATATCGCTCCTTTCCCCTCAGCCAAAAGTACGATCGCACGGTTCCGTTCATCTGGTTAAGTGTAATTAGCTGCAATCCATAAACTGCATGGGTTACGCTTCGCTAAACCATCCTACAGGATCGATGCGATCGCACTTTTTACAGTCCTCAGTTGATTGTATCCGTTGTCAACGGTTAGGGATGATTGCACTAATAAGCGGATTGAATCCAGTATTACCAATAGAACGATAGAGATACGTATACATAGCGGCATATGGTCTCAAGGCAGTGCCAGAATCGTACATTAGTCCAATATTTACGCAAACATCACAGCCACACAGATCGACCATTGATTTTTATGCAAGCAAATCATACTTGTGTTAATATGCAAAGGAATCTCGGTTCTAGTGGGGAACAGCCGCTAGAGGAAACGGGGAAAGTCCGGTGTAAATCCGGCGCTGTCCCGCAGCTGTAATCAAGGCTTGCCTTGTGAGTCAGAATGCCCGCCGAAGTTGACTTGTAAATTTTGTACATCTGCGAGGCACAGATAAGTATTCTTATGAAGATTTCTACAACTACTCAGCTTTACGTTCTCATAGCCCCACATATCAAGACGCTACAGATTACGACTTTCTATGAGAGGGTAAGCGATTAATTTCCGGTACAAGTTGTGTCTTTAGATGCAGCGATCGCAATTACTAAGTAAGTCGGCACGATAAAACCAAGGTATGTTAAGTTTTGTAAAAACCCTGGAACGATTCATTTATAAGCTCTTTGCTAACTTTACATTTTGTTACATAGGTTGATTTTTTAACGCCGACTTACTTACTCCAGATGAGAGTATCGCTTGCAAATAGTCACAGCAACAACGAAATGCTGTATTACCTAACAGGTTGAAGTTGTTAAAAAACAGGTAGTAAATGGCGTGTATGACGTACATAGTCCTGTTCCACATTACCCATAGAAATTGCTAATTTACTAGACTAATACTTCAGTTAATCATCATGCCGAAATTCTATCTTCACCGAACTGGAAAGATTCCTACTGCTATTCATCCCTTTATCAAACAAACGGCTCTCCCCCAAGATAAACACAAGCCCAGTCTACTTCAAGGGAAAATTATTCCAGATGTTCAAAAGATTGCAATGTCGATGTATTACCTCCTGGTGCTACTGTCTTAGATGTTGGCTGTGGGATCGCAGTTAGTTATGAATATTTGGATTTTAACGCCTGCTGACTGTGTGATATCTGCGGTTTGAACAACTTCCTACACATCTCAAAATTAATCAACAAACAAGATACTTTATATGCCAAAAATTCCCGTCACAGTAATTACAGGATTTCTAGGTGCAGGCAAAACTACGTTAATTCGCCATTTACTGCAAAACAATGAGGGACGACGCATTGCTGTTTTGGTAAACGAATTTGGGGAAATCGGAATTGATGGGGAACTTTTGCGTGACTGTCGAGTTTGTGACGATGAAGAAGACTCCAACAGTAATATTGTTGAACTCACCAACGGTTGTCTGTGCTGTACGGTGCAAGAAGAATTCTTACCAGCAATGCAAGAATTACTGAAGCGACGCGATCGCCTTGATTGTATGTTGATTGAAACCTCTGGACTAGCACTACCAAAACCATTAGTGCAAGCATTTCGCTGGCCAGAGATTCGCACAGGCGCTACAGTGGACAGCGTAATTACTGTGGTGGACTGTGAAGCCTTGGCAACTAATCAATATGTAGGCGATTTAGCAGCCCTCTTAGCACAGAGACAAGCCGACTCTAGCATAGAACACGAAACACCTATTGAGGAACTGTTTGAAGATCAGCTGGCTTGTGCTGACTTGGTGTTGCTGACTAAGAGCGATCGCGTTGATTTTCCAACGCAAGTTAGGGTGCAGGATTGGCTGAAACAGAACTTATCGCCTGGTGTAAAAGTCATTCCTTGCCAGGATGGTAAAATCAGTGGCGATTTGTTACTCGGTTTCAACGCTGCGGTAGAAGACAACTTGGATAGTCGCCCCAGTCACCACGACACCGAAGCTGAACACGAACATGATGAAGGGATTAATGCAGTACAACTAGTATTAAACCAAGCATTTGAGCCGACTGTCTTAGTCAAACGCTTGCAAACATTAGTGCAACAGCAAGAAATTTATCGAATTAAGGGATTTGTTGCAGTTCCGAACAAAGCCATGCGTCTGGTATTACAGGGTGTTGGTAATCGATTTGACTACTTTTATGATCGGACTTGGCAACCACAGGAACCCCGTCAAACGCGATTAGTATTGATTGGACGGGAGCTTGAGCAGGTTCGCATTGAATCATTGGTGTTGGGGGAGGAAGTCAATGCGACCTTCTAATAGTGTCTGGCAAGGAAATTTCGGCTACTGGCAAAACAGCTTTATTCATAATAATCTGCTGGTAATCGGTTACACAGGATGGAAAGGATTTCAGTCATTTGGGCGGGGAATTGTGATTTGTGATGTAGATATTCAAGTTGCTCTCTCGACAATTACAAACCTTGATACAGTTCCCTTTACCCTGCAATTTCTCCCCTCCGATCTGATTGGGTTTTACTTGCGTTCTTTTCAGGATGGCGGAGTCATATCGCAATCAATGTGTTCATCCATGATTTCATCAATTTCCCCAGCAGTCGCAACATACAATCCCCATCAAGATATTCTTCTGGTGCTAAAGGCTGAACCTCAGATTGAGGTGAATTTTTTACACAAACTAAAAATTACTCCACCCGATTGCTACGAACAAGTTTGCAAACGTTGGTCAGAATTTCAACCAAGCCTAATACCCTAAAACTTACTTTATTCCTCAATGCTCAAGCCAAAATCAAGCAAAATTCCGAAACCTACTCGCTACCAAAATGCAGCGATAGATTATTACATGGGACTCACAAATTCCTCCTATCTCCATTATATACAGTGACTATGTATATCATGGTAGGAGTATTGATTATTGGCTTTATTGCCAATCTACTCATAAGTGAAGTTCACAGAAAATACACTATTGGACCTGAGCAGTTATAACCAATGTCCAAGTTGATTCGGGGTAGGAGGCCTCTTTCTTAGAGGAAATCTAAAGGAAACAAAGCGATCGCCCTTTCCGGTGCTGTTCAATACCTGCTACTTAACGGAGAACATAGACAGGGCAACTTCAAGGCAGGGAGCAAATGTCAAATACCTAACCCGTCCCACAATTTCCAATTCGGGCCGCAGTCTATTCTTGAATTGATATACTTGGTCAAGCTGGAAACGCCGAAACGGATTGCGCTCGCCATTCAGCATCCAAGCAATACCATCGCCTATACTACCTATCTCCGTAGCCTCCAGAAGGTCTATTACCTGGTAACAGATATCTTGATTGCAAACAAACTTGTATGCTGCATCAATACTCCGGTTAAATTCCATCTCCAGTGCAACAACTGCCTTAAATATTGCATACAACTTTTGGCTAACCCGAAAGTCAGCAGTAGCAATTAACTGATCAATCAATGGTTTAATAGCTGGAATTAGCCCTTGTTTTTTGGCTTGTAGCAAGACTCCCAACAGACCCGTTACATTTAGTCCATAACTTGTAGCGACTGCTCGTCCTCGGCGTTCGTCCATTAATAGCAAGTCAGCTTTCAGTTCTAAAGATAAAATAATTGCTTCGGCTTCTCCTAAGTCAATATTGTTCTGATTTTCCTGAATTTCTGTAACTTGTTGAGAATTAACAACAGTTATCGCCTGAATCCAAGATAGCTGTTGCACTTCTACTGCGCCAGGGACAACTTTATCTACACCTACCATCTCGTTATAAACGGCTTGGGGAATGATAACGCGACTATACAACTGACGCAGTAAATCTAACTGACCAATCGCTGCTAAGTTTGTGAGCGGTGATGTGTCGCTAACTATAATCACAACAAGCCCATTGATTGCAGTGTCTGCACATCGGATTGGAAGTCTTCTACATCATAGTTGATGTGTAAACCGCGTTTAGCCAGTTCATGCTGGAATTCAAGTACTGTGATTCCTGTCCAGGCTCGGACTTTGCCACTGCTAATTTTACCTTGCTGATAAAGCAAGATGCCAATTTCTAATTTCAGTTCATCCGAAGTCATGTTTGATGCTCGGAGGATGTCATCGGGAATTATGACGCTCATAAGGGAAAACTCCAATTCATAGTTTATTCTAATTCTTCTGTTATGCTGGGCAAGAAATATCTATTAACATTTTATAGTATTAGACCTTTATAGTTTAAAGTGATTAACCCTTAATTAGCTTATAGGTTTAGTAATCGTTTGAGGTCTTCAGCATTCTTGATTTGGCTCCAGTCAACCTCACAAGAAAGCAATAGTTCTATG
>CAZZZY010000213.1:0-8928 GCA_964658545.1 uncultured Acetobacteraceae bacterium
CTTCCCTCTCAGCCCTAAAGGGACTGAGTTTCCCGCATCCCACGTATTCCTATGAGAGAATATTAAATTAACCATCATCAAAGTTTAAATTCATTCATCATGGCGAAAATCCAGTTTTCTAGAGGTCTTGACGAAGAAGTAACACCAGAGGTACGTCTGACGCGATCGCGTACTGGTGACAGTGGTACAGCGACATTTATTTTTACCAATCCTAAGATTTTAGATCAAGGCAGCACCGAAGACATTACCGGGATGTACCTGATTGACGAAGAAGGGGAGATAACTACCCGTGAAGTTAAGGGTAAATTTGTCAACGGTAAACCGGAAGCATTAGAAGCAGTTTACGTGATGAAATCTGCCCAAGAATGGGATCGCTTTATGCGTTTCATGGAACGGTACGCTGAAGAAAACGATCTCGGACTCAGCAAAGCTGAAAAATAGCGCATAGGGCAAAACAGTTCCTTACCTGGATAGCGGGGCGGTTAGCCCGTTCCGAGTTCTGAGTAAAGAAGTGAGATTCGCTACTCAGCACTCAGTACTTGTGAGGGGCATAGTACCGCAAGGCGGAATTCAAAATTCAAAATGAATACATTGTAAGCGTTTGGTTGGTTTAGAATGGGTAGCTTATTTCCGCCGTGCTATAATAGGTAATTTTTTCATGTCCAATAAACCATTCTCGGTGTCCAATTGCCCATGATCAAAACTTAAAAGCTTAACCACTGACACAACAACCCCATCCAGATTCACTTGGGATTACGGTAACTTGTGCTGTGGTTACTGTCAGCGATACACGCACACCCGAAACAGACAAAAGCGGGCAGCTAATTCAGCAGTTACTTGTTGATGCTAACCATGCTGTCGGAGCCTATACAATTATTAAAGATGAACCAACACAGATTCAAGAGCAGATAGAGAATTTGGGTAAAAGCTCAAATTTGGATGCTTTAATCTTTAATGGTGGTACGGGTGTTGCACCAAGAGATACTACCTACGATGCCATTGAGAAGTTACTAGAGAAAACTTTGCCGGGATTTGGTGAGTTATTTCGTTTTTTAAGTTATCAAGAGATTGGTTCGCGGGCGATCGCTTCGCGGGCTGTTGCTGGTGTTTATCAAAATAAATTAATCTTCTCGCTTCCTGGTTCCAGTAATGCTGTGCGACTGGCGATGGAAAAACTGATTTTACCCGAACTCACTCACTTGGTAAGTCAGCTTTGTAAGGGGTTGAAATGACGAGCCTTTCAGAAAGTTACCATAAAACTAAAGCATAAGGCACTAAAATCATCCTTTCTACACTTACATATTGAAACTACCCAGAATTATAGTGAAACGCATCAAATAAATATTTATATCAAGGTCAGAAATGGAGCCTATTTACTGGAATTGCATAATTGCTCACGGCATCACTGCATTTTCATACTTTGGCATCCCTATATTAATAGGGGTTTTCTTTGCTAAAACTAAGGCAACTATCCCTTCTAAGTTTTGGCTAGCCTTTTTATTATCAGGTGGATTTGTACTATTTTGCGGATTTTATCACCTTTTGGTGATCTTTGAGCCACATTCGCCAGTGTCGCTGTTGCACTTAGGTGTACTTGATGTAATGGCGTTTATTTCTTTGTCTACCTTACTCTATCTAATACCAACCGCGGATCAAATTTTAGAGGCGATCGCCAAATCTCAAGAAGATACCCGCGAACTGCAACGCAGTCAGCAGATGCAACAGCTATTTCTAGATCAGGGCCCGTTTCTAGCCTATATCAAAGATGAGCAATCTAGAATGCTCTACTACAACCAGGAGATACAGTCTAGATTTTCGGTAGATTCACAACAATGGTTGGAGAAAACAGATAGTGAAGTTTTGACAGATGCAGAAGAGGCGCGGCGGGTAATGGAAAACGATCAACTCGTTTTGAAGACTCTACACCCCTTAAGGCTGATTGAAGAGGTAAAGATACCTGGCAATAATCAGCCGTACTACTGGCTATCGTTTAAGTTTCCGTTTAGCGATAGCGCAACGGGCGATCGCCGCCTCGGTGGGATCAGTATCGATATTACAGAATCTATAGAAGCACAGCGATCGCTCACCCATCTGAATCGGCAGCTAGAAGAAAAAACCCTGAAATTAGAGGCAAAAAAACGAGAACTTATATATCTCTCAGATATGGCAGATATGCTTTATTGCTGCGAGTCTGAAGATGAGGTGTATCAAGTAGTCGCTTTAACCTGTTCCAAGCTGTTTCCTAGTATGAGTGGTTGTATCTATATAATTGCTAATTCTAAGAATTATGTTCAGATGAATAGTTTTTGGGGAAAAAAAAGAAACAGTAAAGAAATATTTTCGATATCTGATTGTTGGGCATTGCGGAGAGGCAAATTCAACCTTTTATCGCCTTGTAACTCAGGACTTATGTGCAGTCATTTAATACAGCCCGTAAGCGGCGCACATTTGTGTTTTCCATTGCTTGGACAAGGTGAATTAGTTGGGATTTTACATATCTATGCCCTGGAAGAAATCAGTCCCGAAGATCAACAAATTACTGAGATTATTGCTACAACATTAGGATTTGCACTAAATAATCTCTCGATAAAAAAACGTCTAACTCATGATAATTTGCGGGATGGGATGACCCAACTATTCAATCAAACCTATATAGAAGCTATAACAGAACAAAGGCTAGCAGAGGCTGAACGTTCGGGAGAACCTCTTAGTGTTATTTTCATGGATATCGATAACTTTAAAAACTACAACTCACGCTATGGGCATTTGACCGCCAACATTGTTATTCAGGGATTAGCAAATCTGCTGTTAAAATCTATTCGCTCTTTTGATATTCCTTGCAGATGGGGTGGTGAAGAATTTGTGATTGTAATGCCTAATATGACACTAGAAACGCTCAGGAAGAGAGTAGAACAACTAAGGTTAGATGTTGAAAAAATGCAATTGAAGGACGGCGATCATGTCCTCCAAAGTATCACCGCTTCTTTTGGAATAGCTGTATCAGAACCAGGGATTACAGTTAAAGATTTTCTGAATCGGGCAAATCAAGCGATGCTTGAGGCAAAGCGAACAGGGAAGAATCGGGTTATGGAGTATGTAAATTGGTACAATTAATAGTTATCAGTTATCAGTAAAGAATGATGTGTTTATCCTTGGGTTTAAATCCTCCAGCATATGCCGATGATTTCTGATAACTGAAAACTATTCACTGTTTTAATTCTTTAACCCAGAGGTGCTCTGATATTTCGCAATAACCCTCCAATATTGGTAAATTCAGCAGTATTATTCAAAGCTTTTAGGGAATTTGTATCAGCTTTGTCTACAATGGTATTGTAGGCATTAATTGCCTGATTAAGTTTAGTCAGATTTACACCGCTCTGGTTTGTTACCAGACCGTTGAGACCCAATATTAAATTGGTTGTGGATAGAGGATCAGCACCTGTTAACACCAGCGCTATTGAAGTCTTAGCAGCACTGGGTTCAGCTCCGGCTCCCAACAATAATGCTGCAACAACAGCTGCATTGTTAACCTTATCCCGTGAACCAACTATTTCAAAATCAAGTGTTTCCCCATTACGCTTCTTCAGTGTAACAACCTTTTTTATAACTTCTATTGATGAACTATTAGGGGTTTGGGCTTGAACAGCAAGTATAACTATTGTGTTATCACCAATTTTAACATCAATGGAGTCATTGACCGGTAGTGTAGTAATTGCAGTCCTTACATATGGAATGGCAGCTGCTAGAGTAGGAAAACTTTGTCCACGACTACTACCTGCAGGCAACGATCGCCCATTATGAGCTGGCATTTGAGCACATGATCCCCCATTCGTAGCTGCCCCTTGAGTACAATTCAAAATTACATAAACCCCGCCAGGAACTAACCCCTGAGTGCTATCCACGATTACAGGAGCCACCGCAGCAATCAAAGTTGCAAGTTGTTGTTGTGTTAAACCGCCAGTTTGTAAGGTGACAACTGCGCCTTGTGCAGATGTATTCAAAGCATTTTGAATATCTTGCGGCACAGTAATTTTAACTGTTCCAGCACGATTAGTGATTGTAATGTTGCCAGACTTTGTTGTGCCACCATTTTGAATAGTGACAGGCACTGAAAAAATGGTAAAACTTGCGGCACCTGAGTTATTACCACTGGTTGTACCAGAAATTGATTTACTCTCCGGCTGTATGTAGCCGGCTTGGTTTGGCAATTGCCAAGCACTCAAAAGCAGAGGACTCAAACTCAGAGCAAGGATTAGAGACTTGATTTTGATCATGGTGATTCTCTCAAAATAAAGGGATTTACTTGGGCAAGAAATTGAAACCATAGCTGACACTCAAAAGTACGGCACTACCACCAGCAGTCCGATCCGTGAGGTCTAAACCTTCAAGCTCAATCGTCAGAGGAATAGTTCGCACAGGAACGAAAGAAACTCCAGCGTTTAAAGCCACTCCGCTCCAAGATGCACCGATACCTACTTGAGGATAAACTTGCAAACCCACGCCTCCAAATACCCCAACGCTGTCATTTCCTGAACGGAAGTTGCCACCTCCCACTCCTACGGTAAGTGCCAATGGCATCTGATTTTGAGGACTGTTAGGTTGCAACAGGGAGACACTTGTAACTTCACCATAGACACTAGAATCAGCCACTCCTTCATTCCCATACTGGGCAAAGCTATTCCAGCCAACAGCAGCCGCAATTTGATTGGTAGTACCAGCATAGAGAACACGGTGGGCTTTGAGATCGAAACTTCCATTATCACCAAAGTTTTTAATACTACCTTCGTTGAAGGCGACTTCTAAACCGATTAACTTCTGGCTATCTCCCAAACCAAAACCCGCACTTATACTCCCATCCAAACCACTATTGCCATTGCCATCTCTGCGAGTTGCTCCTGCTGCTTGCACGAAAAAGTCTCCCCAGTTAGCTCCGAAAGCACTAGGAATGCCAAAGCTGAGGCTAGGAATATAGTTTGGTTGACCACCAGTGCCTCCTAACAAAGGCTTAATTTTTAGCCTTTGACGTAATTCACGATCATTTAATTGAGTATCAGAGTCAGCAGAGGGAGTTTGAGCTTGTAATAGAATTTGATGATCACCTTGGTTTGGTGATATCAGAAGCATCTGTGCTGGACTGAGATTTGAAGAGTCTACTTTAGGAAAAACAATCGCTTTTTGGGTTTGAGTGTTGGCTGATTCAGTTAAAGATGGAGTCTGTTGTTGTTGAGAAATAATATTATCTTCAGCAACTGCGGGATTGACTGAAATCACTTTTTGGGTTTGAGTGTTGGCTGATTCAGTTAGAGATGCAGTCTGTTGTTTTTCGGAAATAATTTTACTCTCTAAGGGTACAGTCTGTTGTTCTTGAAAAAAAATATTATCTTCAGCAACTGCGGGATTGACTGAAATAGCCATTAATGCTGTGAAGGAAGTTGCCAGACTTGCCCCTAAGATATAGAAAATATACTTAACAACAGTCAGTTGATAAATATTCTTGCTGTTGAACCTTTTTTGTTTTTTATCCACTTAATCCTCCTCAGACCAAAATAACTCTATGTTCATCAAAATTTATACTAAGTAACCAGTACCGCTTTGCGTAAGGGTTTTAGACATTTCAAACGGGTGGTTTATTTACGCCGTCCTGTACTAGCCGTAGTAAATAGCACTCTTAAACAAATATATTTATTTATCCAAAAAGTATATTTAGCACCATAAAATACGTACATAGTACATGACGGAAAAGGGATACTTATGCTAAAGATATCTAAGTTATCAGGTGTTATAAAACACTCAGCATAAATTACGCCCAACTACGCTAACAGCACTCACAACCTTTTCCAGTTAGGTGGTAATCAGTAAAAAAGAACTTACTTTGAACTTCTTCAACCTCTGATAATTTCTATCGCCGACCAATATTAGGAGACGAGCAGAAATAACTTACCTGTACCTGTTTGGAAAAATATAATTCTTGATTAAGTAAATAGCAATTATAAGTAATAATAGCTACTTGATGATTTCATATTCATAAGTTATCGGAGAATCCCCTCTGGTACTTTTGTATTGATATATTCCATACACCGATGACTACGTAATCAGTATGCTTCCTATGGACTTACATCATATGCTCAGATATGTAATAGTGACAAGATCAGTAAATCGCAAAATTTTTCTCAAGGGCGATCGCCAATTAAACTCTCCATATAATGTAGTTATAAAAAACACCTATTTAACGATATTGAAACCTCTCCCTGGTTTTACTACGCAAAAACGTCCCTCTCCGACTCGGAGAGGGACAGGATTGAACTTTAGTTTAAGGCAGGGAGAGGTTTCGGGACGCTACGCCAAGCTATCTAGTTTGATTTATTTTCGTCTACTTACCATCTGTCCATAAATTTTGACCTCACTTCCATTCCTCTCTCCTACAAGGAGAGAGGCTTTGAATCTTACTCCCCAACGCTAGTAGGGAAGGGGCTGTTCTTGTTAGGTCTGTATTCCATGCAATTGAGAACCGCTATATCTACTTAATTACCAATTAAGTTAGCACTGATCGCCAAACAGATGGTAGCTAAAATAGCTGCGATGACATAAAATACTCCAACCACTTGCAATTCTGACCAGCCAGTGAGTTCTAAATGATGGTGTAAGGGTGCCATTTTGAAGAGGCGCTTGCCTTTGCCATCGGGGCCCTTGGTGGCTTTGTAATAACTTACCTGTGCCATCACCGAAAGAGTTTCTACGAAGAAGATACCACTGAGAATGAACAAGGCTACTAAGGTGTTTGTCAATAGCGCTACAGCAGCTAATGCTCCTCCTAGTGCGAGGGAACCAGTATCTCCCATGAAAACGCGGGCTGGGTTACGGTTATGAGCTAAGAAACCTAAGCACCCACCACTTAAAGCTGCACAGAAAACCATCAACCCTGGTGCTGTAGGTGCAATCACGCCACCCAATGCCAAAAGTGCGATCGCTACTGTTCCGGCTGCCAAGCCATCAATCCCATCTGTTAAATTAGTTGCATTACTTTCTGCAACTAGCACAAAACCTGCTAAAGGCCAAAATAGAAATCCTAATGGTAGTGTGAAGCTCACCCAAGGTAAAGCAATATTAGTAATATTAGAAGGTTGATTAAACATCAGCCATAGACAAAACACTGCCGCAAAACCAACTTGCAAAGCCAGTTTCGTTCGGGGAGATATCCCTTTATTTGATTTCCGGCGTAGAATTTGCCAATCATCGAGCCAGCCAATCAATCCGTAGCTGATTGTCAAAGCCGAAACTGCAAGGACATCTGTAGCAAAGTTAGACAAGATACAGGCAATGATCACACCCACAGGTATAAAAAATACACCTCCCATTGTTGGAGTGCCTGCCTTTTTTAGATGAGCTTGGGGCCCATCTTCGCGGATTATTTGTCCAGTTTTGAGTGCTTGAAGTAGAGGTATTACCCAAAAACCCACTACACCTGAACCCACCGCACACAATAGCAGTGGCAGGGTTAAGGACATACTTTGCCAGGGTAGCCTGTTGGCCATCGAATCCAAGAAAAATGCTGTTGTACCTAGCCCAACGGCTAATAAAGAGGCTAGAGCGATTCCAGAAATATTTAATCCTTGTTCAGGAGATAATTTAGCGTCCACAGAAGTTTCCCTTCACTCCACACTTAATAAAATTGAATATTCAGTAGCTAGGGATACAACCAAGTCCCTAGCCTCAAAAGGCTAATCATCGGCGATTTCTATATCGTCATCATCATCAAGGTCGTAGCCAATTCCATCTTCTACACCCATTAGGGAGTCTATTTCTTCTTCGCCATTTTGAAAATCCGGTTCGTGAACGTCGCGCGTTATGATCCGACCTTTATTTTCCAACCAATCCAATAGAGAGGACTCTGGCTTTAGGGGGATCACATGGGCTCGCTGGTTACGGGGTTCTTCACGTAATGGAGAGTTCAACATATCAACGAAGAGAAGAAAAGGTTTACGTAAGTTGACATTTAGAGTCTATCACTTGACACGGATTAATTTAGTTATCTTTTCAACCCTTTGATTGATAAATCCGCATTCAGATAGAAATTTTTTATTTAATAGGCATATCACTTAGGTCAAGCGATTATTAGTAATTTTTATGGCTCTCCACATAGGTTATGAATATCTTGTTTATGCTGATGGAAAGTGAGTGATTTTAGAGGTGACAGGCGATGATGGGAAAAGCGGCTCTTATAGATGCGATCGCTGGTACAAATCGCGGTCTACTGGCGACTGAAGTACAGAAACAGGCTATCTTAGCAGCGATCGCCAATTTAGAAGACTTTAATCCTACACCCCGCCCGGTGGAAGCTAGTAATTTGCTAGATGGCAATTGGCGATTACTATACACCACTAGCAAGGCTCTTTTAAATTTAGATCGCCTACCTTTGTGCAAACTGGGACAAATCTATCAGTATATCCGGGTAGAGACTACCAGTATCTACAACATAGCTGAGATTTATGGCTTACCTTATTTGGAAGGATTAGTCAGCATTGCTGCTAAATTTGAGCCAGTTTCAGGTCGGCGTGTCCAAGTGAAATTTGAGCGTTCTATTATCGGCTTACAACGTTTAATAGAATACAATTCTCCGGTAACTTTTATTCAACAAATTGAAGCAGGTAGAAAATTTCCGGCGATTGATGTTGCTATAAACAGTGATAAACAGCAAGGCTGGTTAGATATCACTTATATAGATAACGATCTGCGGATTGGCAGAGGTAACGAGGGGAGCGTGTTCATATTGAGTAAAACATAAAGTTTGTACAAAAATACTGTTTCGCAATGAAGGTAAGCTATAACGGCTACCTTGTCAAGTAGGGTTTGATACGTTTTTAAATTTTTGGGGAGTGGGGAGTGGGGGAGATGAGGGAGCAGGGGGAGCAGGGGGAGATGAGGGAGCAG
>CAZZZY010000214.1:0-8926 GCA_964658545.1 uncultured Acetobacteraceae bacterium
TACCGGCGTATGGTCGCTGGGTTGAGTTAATTTTCTGGGTGTGACATCAATGATGCAACTTGTAGCACGCTCATACAGGATAGGCGTGAGATAGTGATGGTCAATCCGCCAACCTAAGTTGCGACGGAAGGCGGCGGCGCGATAATCCCACCAACTATAATTTCCGCCTTCTGTAGTGAATTTGCGAAAAGCATCGGCAAATCCCAGTTGCAGAATATCGCGTAAGGCTTGGCGCTCTGTTTCTGTTGCCATAATGTGATTTTCTGTACTCACTTGCTCGTGAATATCCTTGTCTTCTAGGGCGATGTTGAAATCACCGCACACACAAATTGCAGGTTCTGATAGCACCAGCAATCGCAAATACTCGTGTAGCGCTGTCAACCAACGCAGTTTGTATTCATATTTTTCAGTTCCTACTGCTGCACCATTGGGGACATATAAGTTAACAATGCGAACACCATCAATTACACCTGTAATTACTCGCTTTTGCTCATCCCATTCGTGGTGTAAATCTGGCAAAATCGCCCTAAACCCGCTACTTACGTCCAAAAGTGGCTGGCGGCTAATCAGGGCTACGCCGTTATAAGCTTTCTGTCCTGATATATAAAGGTTATAGCCCAACTGCTCAAAAGGCGATCGCGGAAACTCGGCATCCGCAACTTTGGTTTCTTGCAAGCAGAGAACATCAACAGGATTGTTAGTTAACCAATCAGTAACCTGTTCGAGGCGAGTGCGAATTGAGTTGACGTTCCAAGTAGCGATTTTCATTAGTTAGTTATTAGAATTTTTGTAAATTACCAATTACACATTATGTAATTTTTGTACAATTACTTAATATTTATAATTTCGGTTCCATTTCCCAATTACGTTTAAATAAAGCTTAAATCATTTGATCCCATTGAATATTTTAGTATTGTCAGTTACCAAATATTCCCTTTTGTAAGTTCTGCTACAAAATATTCTACTTCATTATGATCCCCAAGACAGATGCAACAAGTAATTGATTTGCTATAGGTTATAAGTCTAGCTCCAGGTTGACATTTGCCGATAGTTCTTGAGATTTGTCGGTAGAAAACTTACAGGACGCTTAACCGTTATTGCGCTTTTAGTAGCCTGTTAGGTTAATTTAAATGTCAAAATAGTAAATAAAAATGCTCTATCCTCGTACAATAATGATGCAATTCATCATATTGAGGATAATTTCATAGACTGAACCAAAAAAACTTATGAAAATCGCTCAAGTTGCCCCCTTATGGGAAAGGGTTCCACCTCCTAATTATGGAGGAATAGAACTGGTAGTAAGTCGCTTGACTGATGAACTTGTTCGTCGCGGTCATGAGGTAACTTTATTTGCCTCTGGTGATTCTCAAACTTTGGCTCATTTAGAAGCAGTTTGTCTGCGAGCATTACGCTTAGACCCAAATGTTAAAGAGTATGCAGTGTACGAAATGCTGGAATTAAGCCAAGTTTACCAGAGAGCTAGGGAATTTGATCTTATCCATTCTCATGTAGGGATTTCGGCACTACCTTTAGCGAGTTTTATAACAGCAACTTCTACAGTGCATACGCTGCACAATAATTTTACAAACGACACCCGTCACGCATTTAGCTACTATCAGAAGCAACCTTATGTCAGCATTAGTAACTCGCAGCGTCAAGTCGATCTCAATTATGTTGGCACGGTTTATAACGGAATTGAGCTAGCAGATTATCCATTCGTAGCCCAACCGTCAGAACCTCCATATTTGGCATTTTTAGGTCGCTTTTCGCCAGATAAAGGGCCGCACCATGCGATCGCTATTGCCAAGCAGAGTGGTTGGCACTTGAAGATGGCAGGAAAGGTTGATGCCGGAGACTCTAAGTTTTTTGAACAAGAGATTGCCCCCCACATTGACGGTCAGCAAATTGAATATCTAGGCGAAATTAACCACGCCGAAAAAGCTGAACTTCTGGGCAATGCTGCCATAACTCTTTTCCCCATTAACTGGCAAGAACCTTTTGGGTTAGTAATGATTGAATCAATGGCAACTGGTACACCAGTTATTGCCATGAATTTAGGCTCTGTACCTGAAGTGATTGCCCACGGTAAAACAGGTTTTATCTGCAAAAGCTATGCAGAAATGGTGGCAATGATTCCATTAGCTTTGGAAATCAATCGTCAAACCTGTCGAAAATATGTAGAAAATAACTTTAGCGTTAGCCAAATGGTTGACGGGTATGAAGCTGTTTACAGACAAATTATTAAAGACCGCATAGAATCGAATGGTCGCATTCATGCTGCCAAAATCCATTTTTAATCAACTGCTTTTTATCCAGTTTAAACAACAAATTTTTTAAGGAGAAAATTGGTATGATTACGAGAGCCAACACCTGCCTATGTTGCGGTGGTTCCCTCCTGCGTCATGCCCGTCATGGTGAACTATATTGGTTTTGCCTGTCGTGCCGACAAGAAGTGCCCTTGTTAACTGCTACTCACTTGCCTAATGTGGATACCCGGAACACCGGAGTCGTTCCCCAGCCAGCCGTAAATACCTAGTTTTGCAGCATATAAAACCTACTCAGGAACTGACAAATAAAAAATACTCCAACAAGCACTAAAGTGCTTACTACAAACCCTCAAAACTCATCAGTGAGAGGTTAAGATAATTGCACGGGTTCTGTCTTGCTCACGAGTCAAGAATATCCAAAAACTACGCGCCCATATATTTAAGTCACCTCGGTAGATGCATTCTCCGTATTTACTTATCTTTACATAGTTTGGTTTTTTCGTGCCTACCTACTTAATATCTTAAAAAACGCAAAGGTACGCTAAGGGAAGCGCAGAGGAACGCAGAGAAAAACTCCGCGCCCCTTTGCGTTTCAAAAAAAATCTAATAAATAGGAGAGGCAGATAATTCTACCTCTCCTATTTATAATCAACAAATCACCTTAAAACTTGCTAGCTTTAGTATCTGTTGGCTTTGTTGGGTTTGTGAACAAGGAAGCTGAGAATTTGGCACTGCTTGATGTTGTCAAAACCCACAACACGGATATAGCTGGTGCTGAATTGAGAACGGCATCCTTGAACTTCGCTCAATACTTCTTGAGTAGATTTAGCACCGAACAAAGGCAGCTTCCACATTGTCCAATATAATTCTGTTGGCTCAGAAGTTTCGTTAAACTCGATCGCTGGAATGTAACCTTGATTCAAAATGTACTGGATCTGCTTGGCAATTTGAGCATCAGACAGAGGGGGTAGATAAGAAAGGGTTTCGTAACGACGCTCTTTTGGTAAAGTTTGCATAGCTTTTGATAATGGGTTGCGATTTTTACTACTAGGTTGAGCAAACTAACTGGATAAATTATCCAAATTCTGATCTAAAGTTGTTTGCTGTTCTGCTTGCAGACTGGGGTTAGCTGCGTCTATTCGTGTGATGCGTTCTAGATGCTGGCGGCGCTGTTCCATATTGGCTTGCTGAATGCCAGTAATAACCATTTCCGGTAAAAATTCCGTGATTTCTTCGGCAATGTGTTCTCTGACAGTCATGATTCGCAAAGCCAAATCTGGTTTTTCTCGCAATAGTTGCTCAATGTATGATTCACCATCCTGAATTTTGCCAGACGAAAAGTTATGCAACCAAAGTTCTAATGGAGGATTTGTTTCGCCTAGCTGTGCCAATACCGTCCTTAGAGCCTGATAAGTCAGGTAGCTTTGGATAGTTTTGGCTGTGTCCTTCGCAATTTGCTTAAGATTCATGCTTGACCCCAGCCCCAAAAAAGTAAAAAGTAAAAAGTACTTTTTACCTTTTAACTTTTAACTTCAAGATCAGACGGTATCCATTGCTTCAAACTCGAACTTGATTTCTTTCCACAGTTCGCAAGCAACAGCTAGTTCAGGAGACCACTTAGCAGCTTCGCGGATGATATCGTTACCTTCACGAGCCAAGTTGCGGCCTTCGTTACGAGCTTGAATAACGGCTTCCAAGGCGACGCGGTTCGCGGTTGCACCAGGAGCGTTACCCCAAGGGTGTCCCAGAGTACCACCACCGAATTGTAGTACGGAGTCATCACCAAAGATTTCTACCAGCGCTGGCATGTGCCATACGTGGATACCACCAGAAGCAACTGCAAATACTCCAGGTAGAGAAGCCCAGTCTTGGGTAAAGTAAATACCACGAGACTTGTCTTGCTCAATGTAGTTTTCACGCAATAGGTCAACGAAGCCCATTGTGATGCCACGCTCACCTTCCAACTTACCAACTACGGTGCCGGTGTGGATGTGGTCGCCACCAGACAACCGGAGGGCTTTAGCCAATACACGGAAGTGAATACCGTGGTTCTTTTGACGGTCGATTACAGCGTGCATAGCCCGGTGAATATGTAGCAAGATACCGTTGTCGCGGCACCAACGAGCCAATGTGGTGTTGGCGGTGAAGCCTGCGGTGAGGTAGTCGTGCATGATGATGGGCTGTTTGAGTTCTTTAGCGTACTCAGCCCGCTTCAGCATTTCTTCACAGGTGGGAGCGGTGACGTTGAGGTAGTGACCTTTGATTTCACCAGTTTCAGCTTGGGCTTTGCTGATAGCTTCAGAAACGAACAAGAAGCGATCGCGCCATCTTTGGAATGGTGCGGAGTTGATGTTTTCGTCGTCTTTGGTGAAGTCCAAACCACCGCGTAAGCACTCGTATACAGCACGTCCGTAGTTCTTAGCAGAAAGACCCAATTTGGGCTTAATGGTACAACCCAACAAAGGACGACCGTATTTGTTTAACTTGTCACGCTCAACTTGGATACCGTGAGGAGGCCCTTGGAAGGTCTTAATATAAGCTACTGGAAAACGGATATCTTCTAGACGGAGTGCCCGCAGAGCTTTGAAACCAAATACGTTACCGACAATTGAGGTCAATACGTTGGTTACAGAGCCTTCTTCAAACAAGTCCAAAGGATAGGCAACGTAACAGATGTACTGGTTGTCTTCGCCGGGAACTGGTTCGATGTCATAGCAACGACCTTTGTAGCGATCGAGGTCGGTGAGCAAATCTGTCCATACAGTTGTCCAAGTACCTGTGGAAGACTCAGCCGCTACAGCCGCACCTGCTTCTTCGGGAGGAACACCAGGCTGGGGTGTCATACGGAACGCAGCTAGAAGATCGGTATCTTTTGGTGTGTAATCGGGTGTGTAATAAGTTAGTCTGTAATCTTGAACCCCGGCTTTATACCCAGATTTGCTCTGAGTCTTCGTTTGAGCGTAAGACATATTTTATCCTTCCCTGAAATCACTCTTGTTAATTATCAAATCACGTTTTGTACAACTTCCCCTCAACCCGCTCTTTCCCCCCTTGAGCGAGAGGAAGATTCAGGAAAATTTTTTGTTAGGGGTTATCTTTGGCAAAAAGGTAGCAGTTTTTTGGCGGCGGACACTTTGGTAGCGGTGGTAGCCATCCTCACCAGTGTTATCCCCTTTTAGGGGTACACGACCTAGCGCTTCTACTGTTCCCTCTTAACTACGAATCAAAATTTTTTTTTACCTCTTCTTCGCACCCAACTAAACCTTCTCAATTTCACCAAAACTTCCGCTTTTTGCGGGTAGCATTTAGATAATTTCCCTATAAATAGGGGTATTCAGGGGATTGGGCTGACTAGCACACATTCCCGCCTCTACACTCCTCATATCTTCTCCGTTGATGGAAAAGATACCATAAAAGAATTTACTTGACAGAGATTTAGCAGAGTGGTGAGCGAAAGATAAAAAATTGCACACCACGTAATTTGTAACTTGTTTCACAATATATCAAGAATTCGATAAGTTATTCTTTGAAAGTTTTTAACTTATCTATTTAATTTTGTTATTACATAAAGATTTAAACATTTTGTTACAAATGCTTTACAAAGTGTCATCAATAACTGTAAAGAGGGCATTGGGCATTGGGCATTCTTCTCCCGCCCCTCCACCTAATGTTTAAAAAATACCAGATAGGGGAACACTGAAATTAAACCAAAGCCAGTTTAGATAACGGCTATGGGTACTGTCTCCAGAGGAAATGTCACCGTGGTATTGTTTTACAAGCGTGCTAGTTTATTGATTACTTCTATTTTGCTGGGGTTGATAGCTGTGCCAAGTATGGGATGGGCACAAAAAACCCCTGACATCAAATCATCCGATCTAACCCCTACTTACCCACCTTCTGCACCACCACCGCGAGTAGAACCCTTACCTGATGAACGGGGAGTGCAAGAAAATTCACCAGAAACTGATTATCGTGTCGGTAACTTACTGGAAGATTTTACAGGCAATCTTTGGGTAGGTTCTTGGCGGGGACTATCGCGGATTGATCCCAAAACTGGCAAGATTATTTCTCGTGTGAGTCTACCAAATGTTGCCATTGGTGCTTTAGCTCAAGACAAAGTAGGACGCTTGTGGGTGGGAAGTTATGAAGGACTAATCCGAGTAGACCCCCGCACTAGCGAAATTACCGCGCAGAATTTATTTTTGCCTTCTAAACGGGTTTTGTCACTGTTACTTGACAAACGGGGTTATTTGTGGACTGGAACCGATAGTGGTTTAGCCCTAATTAGTCCCGACCAAGGCTTGATTATGACAACATTAAAAAACCTGCCTGGTGTTAGCGCCAATACCCTGACTTTAGATGCTGAAGGTCAACTGTGGGTTGGCACTCTTGATGGATTGGTGAGGGTAAATACCGCTAGTGCTGCAATTATGAAGCGGATTGCCGATTTACCAGGGACGACTGTCCAAGCTTTAGCTATCAGTCCAGAAGGGTTAATTTGGGCGGGAATGCCGAATAATTTGCTAGTTATTAACCCAAAAACTGGTGCAGTGTTGCGGTCTGTAACTCGCCTGCGTGGGCGTGACGTGAAGGCGGTGCGTTTTGCTAAAGATGGTAGTGTCTGGGTTGGGACTAGCAATGGTTTGTTACGATTAAATCCAAATACAGGAGCTGTGTTAGATCCAGAAGTTGCTGGACTTCCTTCTAGTCGGGTTCTTACCCTTGCACCTGATATCGCTAATAAATTATGGATCGGCACTAGTGAAGGTCTAGCTTGGTTAATGCCCAAAACGAACAGTGCAAAAACCCATATTGCTTTCAGTCGCGCTGTTAAATGAGGGTGTGGTGAGTGGGGAGTGTTGAAATTCCCTACTCTTTACTCCTACCCCCTACCCCCTACTCCCTACTCCCCACCTAGAAAAATGGTAATCACTACCCAGCAATTAATTCAATGGAAACAACAGGGACGTTCAATTGTGGCATTGACCGCCTGGGATTATGCGATCGCTCAACTCATCGATGCCGCTGGTGTAGACTTAATCCTTGTGGGCGACTCTATGGCAGTAGTTCTAGGGTATGAAACAACACTACCCATAACTTTGGATGAGATGATATATCACGCCAAATCTGTGCGCCGTGGGGTTAAACGGGCTTTAGTAGTTGTAGATTTACCATTTTTGACGTATCAAGAAAGTCTCCAACAAGCAATGCACTCAGCAGGGCGGATACTGAAGGAAACGGGCGCTCAAGCGGTAAAATTGGAGGGTGGCTATCCAGCGATCGCAGAAACTATTGCTCGTTTGGTAGAAGTTGGAATACCGGTAATGGGTCATGTAGGTTTGACACCGCAATCAATACATCAACTGGGTTTGCGACAACAGGGGAAAACCCAAGAAGCAAGTGAGAGGATTTTACTTGAAGCGATCGCTCTCGAACAAGCAGGTGTATTTTCTTTAGTTTTAGAGCATATACCCGCAGATTTGGCAATGCAGATTACACAAAAACTTACGATTCCGACAATTGGCATCGGTGCAGGGCCTGACTGCGATGGACAGGTTTTAGTTACCTCAGATGTAATCGGACTTGCCGAGAAGCATCCACCATTCGCCAAGGTTTACACCAACTTGCGAGAGACTATTACCAAGGCTGTGCAAGATTATGCTATAGAAGTGAGAGAAAGGAAGTTTCCATAACTGAATTTATCTACTCTTTTGCGATTTCTCTGAGGAATAGTTTGTAGCTAAGTACAGCTTTGCGTAAAATCGTGGCGAATTGAGGCTTTATATTTAAACGCAGAGGGACGCAAAGGTAAGCGCAGAGGTACGCAAAGAATTCGCTATGAATTAATGAAATGCTGTACTAAGGGATAATAATTACATTTGCTTATAGATGCACAGTTATGATCTGCTGCCTCAATCCAGCCACAATCCGCCCAATCCTGATGGCACAAAGTTTTGCTAAAACTCCGAGTGCGGTGTAGGACTGGTAGTGCTGAGAAACCGCTATCGCCCAATAAAATCATTAGGTAGTGGGGGATTTGGCAAAACTTATTTGGCAGAAGATGTAGACAAATTGAATCAACAATGTGTCATTAAGCAATTTGCACCACAACGGCTACGGTAGCTAGGTTTGACCTACGCTAAAATTAAGACGGTTTAACTGAGGCATGGGTAGGGAATTGAACAATGGCAACAGAAACAATTACTCTGCAAATACCAGAAATACTCTATCAGCGTTTAGTCAACACTGCCCACGCTCAACATCGCCCCATTGAAGAGGTAATAATTCATGCTTTACAGGTAGGTAGTCCTCCAGAATGGGATGATGTACCAGAGGAATTCCAAGCTGACCTGGCGGCTTTAGATAAACTAGATGACAATAGTTTGTGGCAAATTGTCCGCAGTCGTAAAACAGCAGAACAAATGGAGCGATACAACTTTCTGCTGGAGCGTAATTCTAGTGGTAACATTACAGATGCAGAACAATTGGAACTAATAAAACTACGTCATGAAGCTGATAGTTTTATGCTCTGTAAAGCCCAAGCTGCTGTCTTACTCCGTTGGCGAGGACATTATATGCCAACTCCTTAAACTGTTGTGTCCAAATACATTCCTGAAAGCTTAAAAAATCAAATAGCTGCTAGCGATAAAGGGCGTTGC
>CAZZZY010000215.1:0-8767 GCA_964658545.1 uncultured Acetobacteraceae bacterium
ACATTTGACAACATTGGAAAATATGATACGAGTGCCTAACGCACCCTACTAGAGATTTACTTAACTAAAGTTAATTATATTTTTGACTTTCTCTAAAAAATGAGTAAGTATTAGCACTTGTCATAGTTAATATCGATGCTCATCGAGAAAGTCGAAGATGAAACGTTCAAATCGCCTTGCTTGGTTGGGAGCGATCGCACTAGCAGCGATCGTTTTACTGAGTTTGTTCGCGGCTCCCAATAATACTAAAATTAACGCTGGGTCTACTTATAACCACGCCTCCTCTGGCTATGGTGCTTGGTATGCTTTTATGCAACAGCAGGGAATTTCTATCAAGCGCTGGCAAAAGCCTTTTAGTGATATTCAGTCAGAGAACAGCGCAGTTACTTTCCTACAGATAAGCAGCTATGCCAGAGAGACGATACTAGATAGTCAAGAGCGGGAATGGGTAGAAAAAGGGAATACTTTGGTAATTTTAGGTGCGGGGGCGCGCGTTACAGAAGCGGAGTTTAGCACTATGCAGAAATCCCCCCAAGGTGAGATCAAAATTGATACACGTAGACGATATCGCAAAGCCGACTCCAAGGAAGTTGATTTAGGCGATCGCTTTGGTGCTGTTGTCTGGGAAAAGAATTACAAACAAGGGAAGGTAATTTTTTCTACCACTCCTTATTTAGCTGCCAACGCTTACCAAGATTATTTAAGTAATTTCAAGTATCTAGCTAGTTTAGTAACTACAAAAAATAACACAGTATTTGTCGATGAATACATCCACGGCTATAAAGATGCCGATGTCAGGAAAAAAGAAAGCGAAGGAGATTTATCTAGCTTTTTTGGGAAAACTCCTTTATTTCCAATATTGGTGCAGGTATGTATCCTGTTATTGGTGCTAACTTGGGCGCAGAATCGCCGCTTTGGTAAGCCAGTAGCTTTAGAGACACCAGTTGTAGATAACAGCGAGGCATACATCCAAGCTTTAGCAGGAGTCTTACAGAAAGCTGATACCACCGAGTTTGTTGTAGAGATGGTGGGTAAACAAGAACAACTACAACTCCAAAAAGCCTTGGGATTAGGGCAAATACTTTTAGAACGCCAAGCCTTGATCGATTTCTGGGTAGAAAAAACAGGCGCAAGTGCAGCAGAACTGGATGCAGTTTTAAAGCTAGAATCTGGCAAACAACCCATCAGTGAACGCGACCTGTTAAGCTGGTTGGGGAAATGGCGAACCATTAGACTAATTCGTAATTCGTAATTCGTAATTTTTGGAATTACCCATAATATCTTTTCATTAGTTATTTATCAATAAAAAATATGAGCGAAACTCATCCTATTTTAATTCGTCTTGGTCAAGGTCTTAATCAAATAATTGTTGGACAATCTAGCCTAATTCAACAACTTTTAGTCGCACTGCTAGCGGGTGGACACGTAATTTTGGAAGGAGTACCGGGAACTGGTAAAACTCTCCTAGTAAAAGTTTTGGCGCAGTTAATTCAAGGTGACTTCCGCCGGATTCAACTAACACCAGATGTCTTACCTTCAGATATTACTGGTACAAATATTTTTGACTTGAATAGCCGCAATTTCACTTTGAAAAAAGGGCCAATATTTACCGAAGTGCTGCTAGCGGATGAAATCAACCGTACTCCTCCCAAGACACAAGCGGCGCTACTGGAAGCGATGGAAGAGGTACAGGTAACACTGGATGGTGAAAGTTTGCCCTTACCAGATTTATTTTGGGTGATTGCAACTCAAAATCCCTTGGAATTTGAGGGGACTTATCCTTTACCAGAGGCGCAGTTGGACAGATTTTTATTTAAGCTGGTGGTAGATTACCCAGATCAAGCTGCCGAAAAGCAAATGTTACTCAATCGTCAGGCTGGGTTTACAGCACGGCGCTTGGATATTAGTCGTTTGAAACCAATAGCAACAGTAGCCGATATTTTGGAAGCACGACAAGCAGTCAAAGAAGTTAAAGTATCAGAAGCGATCGTTGATTATTTGTTGGCGTTGGTGAGAATATCGCGTCAATATCCCGATTTAACTTTGGGTGCATCGCCTCGCGCCGCCGGTGCTTGGTTACAAACATCTCAAGCATTAGCGTGGTTAACTGGAAGAGATTTTGTAACGCCAGATGATGTTAAAGCAGTTGCATCGCCATTGCTACGTCATCGCCTCATTTTGAAACCAGAAGCGCTGCTAGATGGTTTACAAATGGATGCAGTAATTGCGTCGGTAATTAATCAAGTACCAGTTCCAAGGTGAAAAATTTTTTGTCAGCTAATACTGCGTAGGTTTTGCATTTTAGACTAGGAATTTGGCTTAGGGAAAAGGTTAAAGTCAATACGCTTGGGTTAGCGTCAAAAACCATAAACTGCGTAGGTTGGGTTTCGTTCCTCAAACGCCACTTGCTTCTTTCTTGACGCTAGCCTCTCCCAATGTGAGAAGGGGAGAGGCTACGCGTAGCAAGATCCCCGGAGGGAAGTCGGGAAACCGCAAGGGCGCAGTGGCTCCCCAACCTACGATTTTCCTTAACCCAAGCGTATTGAGTTATAAGTCAATACAGTTCAGTGAAGCAATTTTTTCCTTCTCTTTCTTCTCTCTGCGTCCTCTGCGCCTTGGCGGTACCCTGCGGGTTCGCCTTTGGCGTTCTCGAAGAGTAGCCGCTCCGCGTCTACGTTAAAAAATTGACTTGGATAACAGAGTTTTAGCCTTAACCCAAGCGTATTGAGTTATAAGTATGTGTAGATAAAATAGTGAGTATGTTGACAAAAATATCTGTATGACAAGCTACCAAGAAACCCTAACTAGTGACGAATCCATTAATGAGCTAATCGCCGAGACGACAGGCATTAACCATGTGGAGGTAATTGAAAATGTCATCCACTCTTTGGAACAAGATGATAGCGCGATGATTAGCCGCACCCCAGAGGATGGCTATCTCTGGAAGTTTAAGTACGGAAGTGTAGAAGTATTTGTCCAACTCAACGGGACAACCGATGAAGACACCATAACAGTTTGGTCTACGGTGCTAAACCTACCTGCTAAAAATGAACCTAAGTTGATGCGTTATCTGTTGGAGTTGAACTGCTCTAGTACTTTTGAAGCGCGTTTTGGTATCCTTGAAAACCAGGTGGTTGTGATATCAACACGCACCTTGGCGGAGTTATCTCCAGGTGAAGTATCTCGGCTTATTACTATTGTGGCAACGATCGCTGATCATAATGATGAAGCTTTGCAATCTGAATTTCGTGTAACTTGACTCTAGATTCATGACTACATGACCAAAAATGTGTAAGGATTACATAATACAGAGCATCGCCTAAACTTGGATATTTGAGTGTGCCGAAAGCAGGCATTATCTACAATGACGTGAAACCGATAGCGGGTCGTGTCGCTATCGAGTTGAAAGACAAGCTAACCGCTGCCGGTTGGGATGTGTGTATCACATCAAGTATCGGTGGAATATTGGGCTACTCTAACCCAGAGAGTCCTGTATGCCACACCCCCATTGACGGTCTAACGCCCCCTGGTTTTGACTCAGATATGGAGTTTGCAGTGGTGTTAGGGGGAGACGGCACTGTTTTAGCAGCGTCTCGTCAGGTAGCCCCCTGTGGTATCCCACTGTTAACAGTGAATACCGGTCACATGGGATTTTTGACAGAAGCTTTCCTGAATCAATTGCCCCAAGCACTAGAACAGGCAATGACGGGTGAGTATGAAATTGAAGAACGAGCTATGCTCACCGTCAAAGTGTTTCGGGGAGATGCAGTCCTGTGGGAAGCCCTCTGCTTGAATGAAATGGTGCTGCACCGGGAACCTTTGACCTCTATGTGCCATTTTGAAATTGCCATAGGGCGACATGCACCAGTAGATATTGCGGCGGATGGTGTGATTGTTTCTACCCCTACGGGTTCTACAGCTTACTCATTAAGTGCTGGTGGCCCAGTTGTTACTCCTGGCGTACCTGTTTTACAGCTAGTACCTATTTGTCCACATTCTCTAGCTTCTAGAGCATTAGTATTTCCAGATACTGAATCGGTCAACATTTACCCAGTCAACATTCCCCGGCTGGTGATGGTGGTAGATGGGAATGGAGGGTGCTATGTCCTACCAGAAGATAGAGTATATATGGAGCGATCGCAATATAGTGTCCGATTTATTCGCCTACAACCGCCTGAGTTTTTCCGAATTTTGCGAGAAAAACTAGGTTGGGGTTTACCACATATTGCTAAACCAACTTCGGTAGAATTGCCGTAGGCATTGGGGATTGGTCATTGGGGATTGATCATTGGGGATTGTACTGAGCGTAGTCGAAGTAAGTCGTTGGCGCAGCCTCTGGTAGAGAAGTATTAGGCATTGTTAAAGAGGTGAGTGAGCAAACAGAAAAATTTTCCCCTTTGTTTCTCTAACTTCATGCTCAATGCCCCATGCCCAATTTACTAATTTCCTTTCAGAGTTACTGGTGTACGGATGGTATTTGGAGTTAGTTATTAAGATTACATCGAAGAATTCGATGGCTGACACCTGAACGTGCTAAAAGATCCTTAACAGCGTATCAAATCAGGATTGCTCCATCACTGAAAACTCGTAATTGCATTTTATAACTGATGTAAAGATTTTCTCTCGAATATCTTTACAATCCCAAATCCAAATATCTCAAATTGTTATGACAGTTGCTCCAAGTCCCTGTGTTTTGGTGATTGAAACCGATGAGAGCCTAGCAAATCAGCTTTCTTGTGATTTGCAAGAAGCCGGCTATGAATCCATTTTGGCTCATGATGCTACCAGTGGTTTGCAATACTGTAGCGATCGCCAGCCTGCTTTAATTGTTTTAGACCGGATGCTAGCGGGAGAATCAGGACTTTCATTGTGTAAAAATCTGAGAAGCACTGGTATGCGATCGCCTGTGTTGATTTTAATGGCAAGGGATACCGTCGATGATCGTGTAGCTTGTCTAGAAGCAGGAGCGGACGATTACATCCTCAAGCCTTACCGTTCAGAAGACTTTTTGAAGTTAATTCGCCTCTATTTAAAACCTGATGTGGATACCACGGAGCAATTGCGCTTTGGGGATCTGATTTTAGACATCGCAACTCGCCGTGCTATCCACGGCGGACGGGCAATTGACTTGACAATGAAGGAATTTGAACTATTAAAATTCTTAATGGAACATCCCCGCGAGGTGTTAACCCGCGAACAAATTTTAGAAAATGTTTGGGGTTATGACTTTCTGGGAGAGTCGAATGTAATTGAAGTGTACATCCGCTACCTGCGCCTCAAAATCGAAGATGAAGGTCAAAAGCGCCTTATTCAGACAGTGCGCGGCGTTGGGTATGTTTTAAGAGAATCCTAGTATAAATAGCGAAAATTTGCCTACTTTTGACAATGGGATTTTGCTCATTGTCTAGTTATTGCGCTTGAAAACGGCTGTATATTACAGAACCAATAAAAGCCGTGGGTTTTCTGGCTTAAATTCTGTAAAATTGAAGTCTAAATTACAAAATCAAAAAGAATTATGACTCGTTGGCTAGGTTTACTCTCGATGTTGCTGAGTGTTTTGTTGATAGGCTGTTCTGTGCCAACAACAGCTAAACCTCCAACCCCCACATCTGCTTCTCAAACTCCAGCACCAGAGAGTTTAGGTCAAACACTACCAATTTCGGCTAAAGCCATTGTTCCTAATGGTACAACGATTCAGCTAGAAGTGGCTAAGACACCACAACAGCAAGAGATGGGGTTGATGTATCGACCAGCTTTGCCAGATAACCGAGGGATGTTGTTTAGGTTCTCTTCTCCACAATCAATTAGTTTCTGGATGAAGAATGTACCTGTAGCCTTGGATATGGTATTTTTACGGGATGGTGTAGTTAAATATATTCAGGCTGCTGCACCTCCTTGTGCAAGTGAGCCTTGTCCTACTTATAGTCCCAATACGCCAATCGATCAGGTAATTGAACTTCGCTCTGGAAGAGCTGCCGAATTGAAGTTGAAAGTGGGTGATCATGTCAAAATTGAGTTTTGAGACTTCGGTACTTTGCGGAGATACAGATTTGGATGGTTGCTCTGTTCACTGTCCGTACTACCGAAGTATGTGTTTTTTTTGTAAAAAATGTCACGTTTTATGGCAAAAAAGCCATCTGTAACGCTACTATTTAAAAACTGTGGTGATAGGGCGAAATTCTACTATATTCAAGCTAAAATCGCGGTCTTAAGGTTTGCTTGCAAAAATATACCCTTGGGTGTAAGTGCAAATAGTCACCAATAAGAGAGTATAGGCTATGGAATCTTTGTTACTAGATGTGTAATTAAATGAAGCACAAAAGTAAACAAGATGGAGCCAATTTAATTAAGTAAAAATGCTGCTTGGTAATTGAGTAAATGATTTTTACCAAAACTTCTATTTCTCAGATCCTCGATGAGAAGCCTATCTTAAAGGCAGATTGAAAAAACTGTGCTGGGGTGTATGGCCGATAACGGCACAGTGACAGATAAAATACTGGCTACTGGCTACCGAGCAATGGTGAACTAATATATGACAATACATTCTGCACAAGGAGGTGAGATCCAAATGTCACCATCAAAATATTCTCGACTGATTCATTTTTTGCAAGAAGATTTGGCAATTTCCACAGCATCACTGGCGGTTGCACTTCGCCATCGGGAGCAAGATCCAGGCCCTTTGGCAATGATTCTTTGGCAGTATGGGTTAATTACTCTAGAGCAACTAGAACAAATTTATGATTGGCTGGAGACGGCATAGGTCATGGCAATTTTAGATTTTAGATTTTAGATTAAAAGTCTCTACCAAAAGGCTGTTAATGGAATCTCAAACAATACTATTTATACAAATTTGGGATCATACTAAGTTACCAAAGTTAGTCCTATTTGCTGTCAAAGATAAGATACCGTGCGACTGTCTCCAGAGCAAATAATACTATCTAGGGTAACTTGGTATCATTGAGGATAATTAAGGTATATCACATCAACTCTACCTTGTATAAAGGTTGATTTAGTGCTAAGTAGTGAGTAAAAATCATACTCATCGATTATGATTTGGTACTTAGGAATGACTTTTCACGGTATCTGAAAAACCTCTCTCTAAATCTCTCTTCCTAAAAGGAAGAGAGACTTTGAATTTTCCCCCTTCCTGTGTCGGGAAGGGGGTTAGGTTTTTCATAGGCTTTTCCACATAACGTGAAAACTCAGGGTACTCAGGACTGACTAAACACTCTAACTGCTGCTGCGATACCAGATCCAGGGGTGAAGTCTTCGTAGCCAAGTTCTGTTAGGGTAACTTCTAAGGATGCTATACAGCTAAGGATATCGCGATCGCTCACAAAGCCCAAGTGACCAATGCGGAAAATCTTATTACTCAAATGGTCTTGACCACCTGCTAGGGCAATATCAAAGCGTTTTTTCATTAATGACCGAATCTTATCCGGTTCAATTCCCTGTGGTGCTACAGCCGTAATCGCCGGACTAGCGGAACTATCGGCTGCAAACAAGGGTAAATTCAACCCTTGAATGGCGGCGCGGGTAGCATTCTTAAGCCGTTCGTGTCGGGCAAATATTGACTCCAAGCCTTCCTCTTTCATGATTCGTAATGTGGTGTGTAACGCTACGATCAAATTCACAGGCGGAGTAAAGGGAGTTGTATTTTTGGCTGTGGCTTTGCGATATTTACCTAAGTCCAAATAATATTTCGGTAGCTTCGCAGTTTTGTAAGCTTCCCAAGCTTTGGGGCTGACAGAGACAAAACCCAATCCCGGCGGAATCATATAACCTTTTTGGGAACCAGAGGCGACTATATCTAAGCCCCAAGCATCCACAGGGAGATTGAATGCACCCAAGCTAGTGACGGCATCAACGATAATTAAAGCTTCGCCGTGTTCTTTGACATGGTGATTGATGGTTTCTAGGTCATTCAACACACCCGTCGAGGTTTCACTGTGGGTAATGATTACGGCTTTAATTTGCTTTTGGGTATCTGCTTGGAGTTTTTCGGCAAATACCTTGGGGTCTAAGGGTTTTCCCCATTCCACCTTAACTTCTTCTACATTCAAACCGTAGGCTTGACCAACTTCTACCCAGCGTTCGCCAAATTTACCATTAGAGCCAACTAAAATGCGATCGCCTGGAGAGAGAAAATTAATTATTCCAGCTTCTACAGCACCAGTACCACTAACATTCAGTGTCAGCACATCACTTTGAGTTTGGTGTAGCCACTTGAGGTTTTCTGTCACCTCTGCCAATATGTTGCTAAATTCACTGGTACGGTGTCCAATCGGATGCTTGGCTAATGCCAGTAAGGCAGCTTCTGGCACCGGGGTTGGGCCTGGAATCATCAGCATCAGCTTATCGTTCATGTGTCTATCCTAAAAGTCAAATAAAAGTCAAAATTGTGCGAAGTTGGTTTAGTCTGGTAGCAAATTCTAGATACTTATCTATCTAAAAATTACACTCAGATAGTCACCAGTCTTGTTGTATATTTTCCAAATCCATAGGAAAAGTATCGTGGGAGTTAATTAACGGTCAGCTTGACCTTTGCAATTTATACGAGACTCCAACTCAAATAAAACCTCTGTTCCAGGCAATCTTACCATACACTTAGACACCAGGTTAAGGCGCTTGCTTGTGGGTGAGTGCCTCTTGTAGACTAGCGGGAATCGTCGATGAACAAGCTGTGTTTTGCTTCAACGAAGGAAGTAATGGTCTACACTATGCGG
This sequence comes from uncultured Acetobacteraceae bacterium, assembly GCA_964658545.1. GTDB lineage: Bacteria > Cyanobacteriota > Cyanobacteriia > Cyanobacteriales > Nostocaceae > Nostoc. The sequence goes on from CAZZZY010000215.1 coordinate 8,727, forward strand.
AAGAGTTGGATGTCACCGTTTGCAAAGAGATAGAAGATACC
>CAZZZY010000216.1:0-8735 GCA_964658545.1 uncultured Acetobacteraceae bacterium
GGTTTTGCTGGATTAGCTAAGACTTACAATCTACGTTTTGCCAAACCACCCCAAATCATGGACTTGGGCTTAATATATCGTGCTTTAATTCAAAAACAAGTAGATATGGTGGCGGGAAATTCCACCGATGGGCAGATTTCTCGGTTGGGTTTATTTGTTTTAAAAGATGATAAACATTATTTTCCACCTTACGAAACTGTGCCAATTGTTCGACAAGAAATATTAAAAAAATATCCAGAATTAAGAACAGCGATCGCTTCACTCGCCGGAAAGATTTCGGCAGATGAAATGCGGCAATTAAACTATTTAGTTGAGGGAGAGTTACGTGATGTTAAAGATGTTGTCAAGGAGTTTCGCAAATCGAAAGGATTAAAATAATTCGTAATTAAGGGTTAGCATAACGCACCGAGAACCTGAAATGGTGCGTTACGGAAGCCGTAAAACACCCTATTTTTGTCCACGCAAAAAGTTCTTTAACCATCTTATGACTTCACTTGTTGTTTGCTCATTGGCCATTTGAAAACACTGCTGCACAATTTCTCTGACGTTAGGAAAGTAGCTGCTTTCTGTAAGCACATAACTTTCTCCCTGTAATCTATAAATTAATAACCGATTCTTTTTTAATATCCAGACTTCTGGCACTCGATAAGGCAAGTAATCATTAATGTCGGTGTAGCTTGTCACATCTATTTCAATGGCTAAATCTGGTGGTGGATCTGACTCCCAATCAATTCTTTTTTTGCCTACTACTGCTCTGCAATTTTCAATGTAAAATGAATAGTCTGGTTCAATACCACTAATTTCTGGCAAGCTCATGGTGATGGGCGTAAATGATTCGTAGCTTTGCTCTAAATGATCTAGCAAAACTTTAGCAACATCTGCTAGCAAGCTTGCATCTCTTCCATGTTCTGGTAATGGTGCCATTAGCAAAATTTCTCCAGGTCGATATTTAATCCGAGGTGAGGAGCGATCGCCTAGTTGCTGACTCAATACTTGATAGTCTTTCCAGTCTCCCAAAAGCTTCAACACCGCGCCAGGTGGTAACTCGATTCTTTGTGGTGTAATTACGGTATCCATATTAGTAGCTCACATTTTAGATGTTGCCGTAGACGCGTTGGCGTTCGCGTTAGCGTCTCTGAAAGAGAAGCCTCTCGCAGAGAAGCGGCTTGTCGCCAGACATCGCATTATTTACATAGAAGATGAGCGATCGCAGGATTCATGGGCTTTTGCTTACAAATATAAAGCCACGGCTCTTATTTGATGAGGAATCATTTGTGAGCATTGCTTTCCATAAATCTGCTGTTTTTACCCAAACTGGTGGATACTTATAACGAGAAACATCAAGAATTAAAAATCTATCTGTTTGTTCGTTATATGCTGCTAAAGGGGAAATATGCCCGCCTTTTTCTTGACCGATTGCTTTGCGTAAATAGTTTACTAAAACAAAATTTTGCGGTTGTTTTAAATTTTCTACCGCTTGTTTGCGGAACTGTTCTAAACTAATGTCGGTAGCGTGGTAAACATTAACTTTAACTCCATAGCTAGCTAAAAATTCTCCTAATTGGTCTAGAGTCATGCCTTGGTGGGACACAACTTCAGGAGTTAGGACTTTTTTTGTATTATCATTGCTAAAAAAGTTTTCTTGAGTAAATACTCGATATGGCTTGTATTGGGGTGCTTCTGGTGCTGGAATTTGTAGACCATTGAGTACCATAACCATACTAGCAACACCACAATATGCCTGATTGTTTTGAGTGATGAATTGCATGCTCAGAGGAAAAAAATCTTCTTTTGATTTACTCTCAACTAATAATTTTTCGCCTTCAGGGGTATTAAAACCTACTAAGTTAGGGGAAAGTGGTAATGTTTGAGAAAGAACACTTCCACTAGAGATGCACAATCCAATAGTTAAAGCTTGTAAAAATGTTTTACTGAGTTTTCGTAACATAGCATTTACAAGTATTGTAAAATCTTCAAATCATATCATATTAATAATCTCACACCCAGATGCTGAACAAGTCTAATACTTTAGGAAAAATGACATGAAAATGCTTACTGTTGTCAAACCTAAGCAAATTGCGATGCCTGGGTTGAGGGTAGCGATCCCAGTCTTTTCTTTCACCCTCTTTGTTTATAGCCAAGTTGCGTCAGCTGCCTTAACTTTACCCTTACGCAGCAAAAAGGGAATGGTGGTTTCAGCCCATCCCCTAGCGAGTGAAGCGGGAATTGCAATGTTACGCAAAGGTGGTAATGCCGTTGATGCAGCCGTAGCCACAACTTTTGCAATCTCTGTAGTTGAACCTTTTTCGGCGGGAATCGGTGGCGGCGGATTTTTGCTGATGCACTCTGAGAAAACTGGCGAGATGAAAGCGTTAGATTTCCGCGAACGCGCACCCCTGAAAGCTACAAGAAATATGTATTTAGATGCCCAAGGAAAGGTGCGTCCCAATGCAAGTACTGATGGTTATTTAGCAGTGGCGACACCAGGAACGGTGGCAGGACTTTATGAAGTGCATCGTCGCTATGGTAAACTTTCTTGGCAAGAGGTAATGAAACCTGCGATCGCACTCGCTAAAGATGGCTTTATAGTTAGTGATGTCACAACCTGGCGTTCTCTGCAAGCAAACGATCGCCGTAAACAAGTAGTTCTCAACAATCTAGCAGCGCGGGAAATTTTCACTCGCAACGGTCAATTTTATCAACCAGGGGAGAAACTGGTGCAGAGTGATTTGGCGCGTACTTTAGCCGCAATTGCCCAAAATCCCCAAAGTTTTTACACCGGAAATATTGCTCGAGCGATCGCTGCTGATATGGTAAAAAATGGTGGTTTAATTACTCTAGAAGACCTGAAAGCCTACAAACCAATCTGGCGGACTCCCATTTGTGGGAATTTCCGTAAAGCGAAAATTTGCTCAATGCCACCGCCATCATCGGGAGGCGTTCATCTATTGCAAATTTTAAATATTATTGGTGACACTGATTTAAAATCTTTGGGCTGGCATCATCCCGACGCTATTCACTTAATGGTAGAAGCAATGAAGATTGCTTACGCCGATCGCTCAGAATATTTAGGCGATCCTGATTTTGTCAAAGTTCCTGTACAAGAACTGCTTAGTCCAGCTTACGCCAAAAAACGCCGCCAAGAAATTAATATGCAAGTGGCTAGACCCTCGACCGAGATCAAGCCAGTAGATAGAAAGACACTACAACGTTTTAGCCAAACTAATAATCAGAGTTTAGGAGAAAATATCATCCCGTTATCTGATCAGTCTCTTAAACTGCACGCGACGCGGTACGAATCTCCTGAAACCACTCATCTGACTGTTGTGGATGAAGAACGCAACGCCGTAAGTCTGACTTTCACAGTTAACCTCATTTTTGGTGCTGGTGTGGTGACACCAGGAACTGGAATTGTCCTCAACAATGAGATGGATGATTTTGCTGCTGCGCCAGGAGTGGCAAATACTTTTGGTTTAGTTGGTAACGATGCCAACAGCATTGCACCACGTAAAACTCCTTTATCCAGCATGACTCCCACAATTGTTACAGAAAATGGTCATTTCCGTATGGCAGCAGGTGCGCCTGGTGGTAGCACTATCATCACCCAAGTTTTGCAAATAATCTTGAATGTGCTGGAATACAATATGGATGTTGGCGCGGCTGTTTCTGTTCCACGCATACATCATCAATGGCTTCCCGATGAGTTGCGTGTAGAATTCTGGGGTTTAGATGCTCTGACTATGCAAGACTTACGCCGTCGGGGGCATAAAATTAAGGAAACTACTCCTTGGGGTAATGGTAATGCGATCGCACTCACATCTGATGGAACTCTAGAAGGCGCAGCAGATCCTCGTGGTGAAGGTTCCGCAAAAGGATTCTAAAATTTAAAATCTAAAATCCCAAATTGGTTGACTCTGCGTAGCTGTTGTTGCCAAACTCGTTTGCCCGGGCGCTAGGTACTAGTGTCCAACCTGCTTTGAGAAGTTTTTGATAAGTTGCCCAACCTTTAGAGCCACCTGGTATTTGATAATCTGGAACTGCAAAATGTCCAAAAGCTGTGTAGGGTCGCCAAGGCTGATTGGGTTCTGTCTGCAAATACAAAATTTTCTCTCCGTCGCCACCAGACTTAGATAACCAGCACATTTGTCGATGCATTGCAAACTCCTTTGCTTTTAGCTAACAACTAACGCATAATATCAGAATTTTGTCAAGCAATCTCTCACCCTTGTGGGCTATTTTTGGACAGTCAAAGATAAACATCTTTGCCTCACTTTGCTTTAATAGGGTGAGATTTTTCTCATGTTATCCGCGTTTTTTGCGATCGGGTGTAACAATAACTACTTTTTAAGCCTGGGTTTGCAATCTGCTGTATTTTTAACAAACAGAATTCAGGAGCCAAGAGTCAGAATTCTAACTCCTAATCCCTGAATTCTGACTGCTAAATTCTGTTTTAAGCAACTGAACTCATACTAATTTTTTGTGAAACTAGCTCATTGCGATCGCTCCGCACCCTTCTGCTTCCACTACGGGACGCTGTTCGCGTTCAGGTTCTCCAACGGAGTATGCAATGACGTTTTATAAGCGATCGAGCGAACACGATATAATACAACCCAGGTTTAGCCAAAGGTCGAGTTGTAATTGAGGAGATCAATCTTTCTCTCCATTTTATCGCCGACAACGCCGCGAATTGTCTGTACTAATTGGGTGTATGCAAAGTCAGACAAAACTGGTGTTGCTCCTTGCAAGTGAATTGGTTGCTCTAGATCAATCCATGACTTACAACCACCGTACTTAGAATAATAAGGAATTTCTTGCTCAAGGAATAGTTTATACGTCCGCAGGAGGAGAATATAAAGAGGTTGGCGTGGTTTCCACTTGAGGCGATCGCTAATAAAATGCTCGTTCCATATATGGAAGGGAAGCAAGGTGTTGACAATAAATTCGTCACTAACTGGCAAAATATCTGTAATTTCAGCCCAACTGCCGATGCGAACTGTCTCTGGATGCCAACCTGATGTAACTGGATAGATACGATTAGCATACTCAGCTTTCAGCATGAAGGCTTGTTGATGTTCATAGGTAGGGTAAAGCAAAATTTGCTTGTGGGCAACTTGGAAATGTCCATTTCGTTCATGAATACCCCCTTTGCGGAGTAACATAATTGTTTTGCCACTTTCCAAGGCGTTGACGGCGACTGCCCATTCTTTGAGAGCATGAAAAGTTGTAGTCAATTCCATCAGCATCTACATGTAACTCTGATTTGATTCAAGCTAAGACCGATAAAAATTGCATCTTAATATCTCTTCTTCATCATTGTACCCTTGCTTAGTTGGCTTTGGTGTGGTTAATTCTCAACCCCAAACAAATGCTATCGCCAAGGTGCATTATCCTAAAATCATCACTAGACAACGCATTAGCCGTACAATCGACAGAAATTGATGCGATCGCAAGGATTGTCACCAACTATCTAGATAACAGTCTAATTATGTGGAATTGATGACAATGCAGTTTAGTTAGCTATGCTGATCTCTCTAATATCCCCTCAACTCCCTTAAAAAGATAGTCGGGGATCAAACCCTGAAGCTAGATTGCAAAATCTAACAAAACGTCAACTTTAATAAACCTAGTGCTGCAACTCGCCAACTGGGTGATAAATTGAATGAGTAGGACACCAAACAGAACATAACCAAACTAAAAGGGTAAATGACTTAGTGTCCCCTGTCATCAACCCAAGCAAACTTCAGCATATCAAATATTAGATAAGTGGCGAGAAACCTCATGTAGAAGGCAAAGCCAAATCCCAAAGCGGAAAAACGCAAGAGTGCTGAATTTGTGAGTTGTTTAGTCCACCCTAGTTATTAACTTTCAACTACTTAATTAGTTTAACAATTTGAAACCTGTGAACTCGATAAAACCTGGTCAACCTTGACCAGGTTTTTGGTATTTTATGAAGAAGAATTCAGCTATTCTGGAGTCAAAATACAGGAAAGGTATTCTGTGCGAGTGGCAGATGAATATTGCTTAAAAACCGGACTTACGTCCCGCTACGCGCTTTCGTCCCCTTTTGGGCGAAACAAGCACTCCTAAAGATAAAATTGTGGAAGCTCAGGCATGAGTAATAGATGTAAATGGTAACATTACCCTGGTAGCCCAAACATTTACAGTAAATTCTGTGCGTTCCTGGTTATCAATTATCTCTTGTCATGCTTATGACTAAAACAACTAGGGTTTTTGATGCAAATTCTCTAAAAGTTAAAAGGCAAAAGCAGCCAGAACGCTGGAAGAAGAACACGCTGGCTTACTTTTTACGTTTGCTTTTGTACTTCCTGATGGCTTTGCTATGCATCCTTGGTTCACCCGTGCTGGCAAAAGTTCCTAGCTCAATTAATTCCTCATTTCAACTACCAATTAACATTCTGACATCGTTGGCTGTGGTTGCCGACCCGGACTCACTGCTACAACAAGGCAAAATTTTATACAATACGGGAAACTTTGCCAAGGCGGTAGAAGTGTTACAATTGGCTGTCCAAGAATATAAACAGCAAGGGGAGAGCCTTAAACTGGCAGTAACACTGAGTAATCTTTCCCTAGCTTACCAACAACTTGGTGTATGGAGTCAGGCACAGCAGACAATTACAGAGAGCTTAAATCTGCTCAAAAGACCAGATAAAAACCAAAATCTGCAAATATTTGCCCAATCACTGGATATTCAAGGTCGTCTCCAACTGAGAATGGGACAAGCAGAGGCGGCTTTAGCTACTTGGCAGCAGACAGAAGAAATTTATAGACAAACAGATAATAAAAGCGGTGTAGTGCGATCGCAAATCAATCAAGCACAGGCGTGGCGAACCCAAGGATTTTACCCCCGCGCGATTAAAATACTCGATCAGGTAAGTCAGACATTAAAATCTCAACCAGACTCTATAGAAAAAACAGTAAGTTTGCGATCGCTTGGTAATGCCCTTTTGGTAGTGGGCGATTTGGAAAAGTCGCGTCAAGCGCTAGAAGAAAGTCTGATGATTGCTCAACATCTGCAATCAAACGCTGATATTGGGGCCAGTCTGTTCAGCCTGGGGAATAATGCCCGTAAACAACAGAATACAGCAAAGGCGATCGCCTATTATCAACAAACAGTTGCAGTATCTCCTTCATCTCTCATCAAAGTCCAAGCGCAACTTAATCACCTCAGCCTACTCATTGAAGATCAACGATGGGCAGAGGTTCAGACACTCTTACCGTTGATTAAGTCCCAACTTAATCAACTCCCTCTCAGCCGTGCTAGTATTTACGCTCACGTTAATTACTCACAAAGTCTATCAAAAGTCAAGAGTGGAATATTGCAAGCATCAAGTCAAAATTACTACTCAGGATTCAGTATCAAAGAGTCAGCAGTATTACTCGCTAGCGCCATCGAGCAATCCCGCAGTTTAGGAGACAAGCGGGCAGAAGCCTATGCACTAAAAAGTTTAGGCGGCTTGTACGAAGAAACCGGACAGTTGCCAGAGGCACAAGACCTTACCCGGCAGGGATTAGCTTTAGCACAGAGCAGCAACGCACCAGAAATTACCTATACCTTAGAGTGGCAGCTAGGTAGATTGCTCCGGGCACAAAAAGATATGAATGGTGCGATCGCGGCCTATGATGCTGCTGTAGAAACTATCCAGTCTCTCCGCAGAGATTTAGTAGTCAATAAAGATATAGTCAACCAGGATGTGCAATTTAACTTTCGGGACAGCGTAGAACCAATCTACCGGGAGTCAGTAGAGTTACTGCTGAAATCCCAAGAAGGAAAATCAGATCAAAAAATATTAGAGAAAGCACGCCAGCGCATTGAAGCACTCCAACTAGCAGAATTGGACGACTTTTTCCGGGAAGCTTGCCTACAAGGCCAAAAAGTAGCCCTCGATCAAATAGTAGACAGAGATAATCCCACGACTGCCATCGTTTATCCCATTATTCTTCAAAAAGAACTCCAGGTAATTGTCAAAATTCCCAAACAACCCCTGCAAAACTACACTACTCAGATTTCCCGCACAGAAGTAGAAGAACTCTTAGTAAAATTGCGAAAATATCTTGTCAACCCCACCGCTACCAAAGCCATCCAAATCCAAGCGCACCAAGTTTACAACTGGCTACTCCAACCCATTGAGGCAAAATTACAAAAAAGTGGGGTAGATACCCTAGTGTTCGTACTCGATGGTCCATTACGCAATTTACCAATGGCTGCTCTTTATGATGGTAAGCAATACTTGGTAGAGAAATATGCAGTTGCTCTGAGCGTGGGCCTGCAACTCCTTGACCCTAAACCACTGGTAAAACAGCACCTCAGAGTGCTAACCGCAGGACTAACTCAGCCGCCACCAGGATTTCCCAAATTTGCACCATTGCTGGCGATCAAATCTGAATTTAACGGTATTACCAAAGCAGGAATCTCAACAACTAGCCTACTAGATGGAGATTTTAAGAAAAAGAATTTGGCGAGTAAAATTGGTGCTGCTTCATTCAACATAGTGCATTTAGCAACCCACGGTCAGTTTAGTTCCCGTCTTGAAGACACTTTTATTTTGGACTTCGATGGTCAGATCAATGTCAAAGATTTTGATACTCTCTTTCGCAGTCAGGGTAAAACCATAGTCGAGCTATTAGTTTTGAGTGCTTGCCAGACAGCAGCAGGAGATAGCCGTGCAGCACTCGGTCTGGCAGGAGCAGCGGTACGCGCTGGAGCACGCAGTACC
>CAZZZY010000217.1:0-8719 GCA_964658545.1 uncultured Acetobacteraceae bacterium
TTGGGCATTGGGCATTGTTATTCTTCTTTTGCCCCTCTGCTCCCTTATTCCCCACTCCCTACTCCCCAAACCCTAGCTTCAATTGAACGCTGAAAGTTATAATTTGTATAGATTCATCCCACAAAAAACAATGGCTAAATCTGATATTCATCCCAAATGGTATCCAGATGCTAAAGTTTACTGCAACGGTCAAGTTGTGATGACCATTGGCTCTACCAAGCCAGAATTGCACGTAGATGTTTGGTCTGGAAATCACCCATTTTACACTGGCACTCAGAAGATTATTGATACTGAGGGTCGAGTTGAGCGTTTCCTTCGCAAGTACGGTATGAGCAGCACTCAAACATCTGGCGACGAACAAACCAAAAAGTAGCGGGTTGGCTCTGCTGTTAACGACGGCCCTGCATCAGCTGGGTCGATTGTCATTTATATGCTCGAGCCAATTTGTTATTTTTTTAAGGAGCGATCGCACTCGTCATGGCTGAATCATACTTACTGGATAAACTAAAATCCGTTGAACAAACCTTTAATGAGTTAACACGTCGTCTTGGCGACCCCGATACCGCTAGCAATCCTGATGAATATCAAGAAATTGCTAAGTCTCGTTCTTCTTTGGAAGAGGTAGTTGATACCTATGAAATTTGGAAAACAGCCCAAGAAGACTTAATCGGAGCGCGTCAGGTTTATAAAGAATCTGCAAGTGACCCAGAGTTGCAAGAAATGGCATCACTGGAAGTAAAGGAACTTGAACAAAAAATAGAATATTTAGAGTCTCGCTTGAAAGTTTTACTGCTACCACGCGACCCCAATGATGAAAAGAATATCATGTTGGAAATTCGCGCTGGTACTGGTGGCGATGAAGCAAGTATTTGGGCTGGCGATTTGATGCAGATGTACACCCGCTATGCCCAGACTCAAGGTTGGAAAGTTTCTCTAGTGAGCGAATCTCGAGGAGAAATGGGTGGCTGGAAAGAGGTCATTCTAGAAATTAAAGGTAATGACGTTTACAGCCAGTTAAAGTTTGAAGCTGGAGTGCATCGCGTGCAGCGCGTGCCGGCAACTGAATCTGGGGGACGGGTTCATACTTCCACAGCTACCGTGGCAATTATGCCAGAGGTGGATGATGTAGAAATTCACATTGACCCGAAAGATATCGAAATGACCACAGCCCGTTCTGGCGGTGCTGGTGGGCAAAACGTCAACAAGGTGGAAACAGCCGTTGACTTGATGCACAAACCAACGGGAATACGCATTTTCTGTACAGAAGAACGCAGCCAGTTGCAAAACAAAGAACGGGCAATGCAAATCCTGCGGGCGAAGTTGTATGAAATCAAGTTAAGCGAACAACAAGAAGCTGTTACTTCCATGCGGCGATCGCAAGTTGGTACAGGATCGCGATCGGAAAAAATTCGCACCTACAATTATAAAGATAACCGGGCTACTGATCACCGCTTAGGTCAAAATTATTCTCTTAACCCTGTTCTGGAGGGTGATTTAGAGACGCTGATCCAATCTTGTATATCTCTAGACCAACAGGAACGTCTCGCGGAGTTAGCGACTTCTGCCGCTAACTAATTTTTGCTGTTAAAATTACTGTAAAACCACTTGTTGTACTGTTGCTTTTAACACACACAGGTGGTTTTCTAATATCGCGTGGAGTGCATCTTCCATTTCACTGGGATAATGGTAATAAGCAAATTCGTACTTCATGATGTAATTTAGCTTCGCCCATTCTTTCAGGGTTTGACAGGTATAAATTAGCTTTTCTGTTTCTTCTTGCCAACGCGCAAAAATCCGGTAGCTAAAAAAGCTGCGGCAGATAGATTGGCGGCTGTGGCTGAAGCATCTGGGGATGAAGCGAAGGCAAGTTCAAATCATTCAATTAGTTGACTTTTCACGTCATGTAGGAAAAACCTAACCCCCTAACCCGCTTCCCGACGCAGGGTGGTTTCATACGAAAAAAGAAAAATACATAAGTCCTGATTTCTCATTTTGAACCATAGATTTTGACCCCTCTCCAAACCTCTCCCCGTTGGCGTTAGCCTGCCGTTAGGCAAGCGGAGAGAGGCTTTGAAACCTTTTTCTCTGGCTGTATGAAACCACTCTGCCTAACCCCCTTCCCGCGTTGGGAAGGGGGAGAATTCAAAGTCTCTCTCCTTTTAGGAGAGAGATTTAGAGAGAGGTTTTCCAGATACCGTGAAAAATCAGATAAAACTGGCTCGTGGTCTATTGCTGTCAAGATTCAACTCTATAGACAAACCTTTTTTGTACGCTTGATTTTGGGCAGCAAATCTATAATTTGATTCATCCCAAACTCCAAGCTGGAGAGTCAGTAGAGCTAGACTTTACTTAAGAGCAGCTTTGTCTGTTAACCGTGAGTGCCAATTCTAAACTCTGAATATATATAGATAGCTAAAGGAGAAAACTATGACTACTGCGATCGCTTCGCCTACAAATATAACCATACTTCAAGGCATTCAGTGGGACACTTATCAGAATTTGGTGCGAGATTTGGAGTCGCAACCGGGAATGCGACTAACTTATGATGATGGAATTTTGGAGATTATGATGCCGCGACCGCCACACGAAACTTTTAAGAAACTACTTGGTCGCTTTGTTGAAGTTATGACAGAAGAGATAGGAATTGAAATTCGTAGTTTAGGCTCTACAACTTGGACACGAGAAGACTTACAAAAGGGTTTAGAGCCAGATGAGTGTTATTACATTCAAAATGAGTTAGCTGTGCGCGGTAAAGATGTGATCGATTTGACAATTGATCCGCCTCCAGATTTGGCGATCGAGGTTGATAGTACAAGCAGTTCGATGAATCGCATGGGGATTTATGCGACACTGGGAGTGCCGGAAGTATGGCGTTTTGATCGAGAAATTTTGACGATTTTAAGTTTGGTCAATGATGACTATCAACCCCGTGAGATGTCGTTAGTGTTGCCTATGTTTAATGCTGCTGTACTCAAGTCGTTTTTGGAGTTAAGTTTAACGATGGGTGAAACAAGTTTAATTCGTCATGTGCGGCAATGGGTAAGAGAGCAGTTGGCACAATCATAAGCAGTAGTGGAGTTATCTCAATACTCGCATTTAACTACGTTCCATCTGAAAAATATGCAACGCCAGCGATCACTAATTTGGTGCTGATTTCTCCCTTATAGACTCTGGTATAGAAATATTCAAAAATCCAAAGTAGAGATAGCATTTTGTTTCTGCTTCTCAGTTACACCCAGATAACGCTCCAACGCAGCCAGCGTTCGATGTCCCGATATCTCCTGTATATGGTATTGAGCCGAGATATGAGTAAGTGCGATTCGTTCTGGAGAAACCCAGTTTTCTGGGGGGATTCCAATCGCTAAATTTGAGTAAATAAGAATGCCAAGAACGCCAAAAGCGCCAAGAAAGAAATAATTTAAAGAGGAATTTATTGACCAAAATTTTTACCCACTTTGAGAAAGCTACTCTATGGACAAACCTTTTTTGTACGATCAAGACTTCTATGGCTGGACACAGCAGCAGGCTAAAGCGTTAGAGCAGAGGCTAGTTATGGAACTAGACTGGCAACACCTGCAAGAGGAAATTCAAGCTTTGGGGAGACAGGAGTATCGGGAACTGGTGAGTCGTCTGAGTGTATTACTCGGTCATCTGTTGAAGTGGGAGTATCAACCCGAACAACGCTGTCGCAGTTGGTTTTTAACAATTCGAGAACAGCGTCGCGCTATCTACAGACATCTGCGACAGAACCCTAGCTTAAAGTCTCGGATAGAAGAAGCGTTGTTAGATGGCTTTGAAGCGGGAGTCGATTTGGCGCTCAGAGAAACTAACTTACCATTACGAACTTTTCCAGAGCATTGCCCCTATTTATTTGATGATGCGATCGCAGACAATTTTCTGTGCGATACTCGTCAAGACTGGGAAGGATAATTCCTGCCATTTTTCTTACGCTTATTTGTGATTTGTAGACACGTTATGTTTGTCAATAAGTAATAAAAACAAGCTTTTCAAAATCTTGGTAATTAAAGTTTTGTTGCTTTTTAGCGTATAGTTATATTTTGATCTGGCTGAGGATTATCTTTATTGGCAATAGACTCGCAAAATTCAAAAATAAGATTTTCCATCTCGTCAACTGGATAAGGCTCTATCTCTATATAAGTTTTTTCCGCAGCTTTGATAATTACTAGGTTATTTATACAAATATGATTACGTACATTAATATCAGAATTACGTGAAATTTTATTTATTTCCTTGTTCAAATTTTGTTTTAAGGATGCAATTTCTTCTTGCCACGTTATCATCAACATACTGTTTACCCTGTTTCCATGCTTACTTACTTGATATTTACAGTATGCCCACTATGGTTGAATATCTAACAAAAACCTCATAAAACGACCAAATACGCCTTTGGTAAGCCTTTAGCTACTTGGTGATGAGCAAAGCGATCGCTAATCTTGGTTGAGTTTGAGGTTGTGGTAGAAATACATAACAGCTACACAAACTAAGTCCGTTTGCGCGGACTCTAGTAAGTTGAAACCCACGGAGGTGGGTTTTGTCTGTATAGCTGCGATTTCTAAGACACTGTTGGCGAATTGATAGGGGGTCTAGCCCATCAGCCCCTATCTTAATTTCTGAAATTTCAGTGCGTTGAAACGCACTTTAGCTATTAGTCCGCAATTTATTGCAGGGCGGGAAAACAACGCTCTCACCAAGGTTTTAGAGGTGAGGGGTTTAACAAGAGAGTGAATTAACCAACAGTATCTTTCTAATTGCTAGGGCTAGGGTATTTTTACTGGCAGTTAAGGAATAAGTGGTTTTAAAATGGTGAAATCTGAAAATATTGAGGGGTGCAGCTATGTCACTACGCAACGAACCGTTAGATTGGCACTTTGAATCAAATGAACCTTATATCCCAGTTTACCATAAAGGTGATTTGGTGGGATTTTTTAAACCAGAATATGCTAGCGAAATTATTAAGTTTTTAAATGAAGAAGAAGTTTTAAAGAAAGCACTAAAAATGGCTTGTACTGATTTAATTAAAAAAGTAGGTGGTGATACTAGAAAAGTATACTTTTTAATGGAAAAATATGTAAAAAATAGTGAGCGTCCGAAGTATGGAACTAGAGCGATCGCAGTTTTACTTCATGATCGGCAAAAAGAGCTTGATTTGAGTAACCAGGAGTTTACTAAATTCTGCGATACCTTTAAATTATCTCCCACTGAACTAAATAATATTTATGCTGGAGAAGCTTTTGATGATAGTTTATTAGCGCCCCTTTCACGGATATTAGGGATGCCAAAAGAGCAATTGCTGAAAGTGCGTGATGGTTGTGAACAATAAGTTACACACGAGCCGCAAATCAAAATCTTCAGGAGATATCAAACATTACCATGAGTTTTTCACAAGTGGGCGCGTCAGACGGATTTATCTTGATGAATTAGGTGAGGCTGCATCCCTTCCAATTGGTATTGCAACTGCTAAATTAGTAATTGCAACCGACGATATAGCGATCGCACAAGCAAGACTATTGATAGACAGAACCAAGTCAGAGATAGGCTCACCACTAAAACAAGAGCAATTATTACAATTTATAGAGACTATTTTGGCTTACAAGTTTCCCGCGATGAGTAGGGAGGAGATGGAGGAAATGTTTGGCTTAAGTGAGTTGAAGCAAACCAGATTTTATCAGGAAGCCTTTCAGGAAGGCATTGAAGAAGGTGAGCTTAAAGGTAAACTAAAGGCAGTACCAGCAATGTTGGCAGCAGGATTGACTGTAGAACAAGTAGCAGAGGCGTTAGATTTGAGTGTCCAAGAAGTCAGACAATTAACAAAAAATCAGCCTTAAGAGGGATGCGTAAATTTTATGCGTGAGTGAGGGTAAACTTTGTTTGCGCCTCTCCAAACTTTCTCACGACGATTTTATAGTTAATTTTTGTTAATATTGGAGGCGGTGTTAGTACTTCGTCCTCAACCACCCACTCCCTACCTGAGAGAAACTTAATGCTGCGATTAGAACATATAAGTAAAATTTATCCCACAGGCGAAGTTCTCAAGGATATCAACTGGGAAGTTAAACCAGGCGATCGCATTGGCTTAGTCGGTGTCAACGGTGCTGGAAAATCTACCCAGTTAAAGATCATCTCTGGGGAAATTGAACCCACAGCCGGCGAAATCATTCGTCCCAATAGCTTACACATAGCCTACCTCAACCAAGAGTTTGAAGTAGATCCCACCCGCACTGTTAGAGAAGAATTTTGGACTGTCTTTAAAGAAGCCAACGAAGTCCAGTTATCTCTAGCACATATACCGCAAGAGATGGAAACGGCTAACCCAGATGAACTGGATCGACTGATTGACAAATTGGATCGCTTGCAGCGCAAATTTGAAGCCTTGGATGGCTACAACTTAGACGCACGCATCGGGAAAATCTTACCAGAGATGGGGTTTGGGCTAGAAGATGGCGATCGCCTCGTCAGTGCCTTCAGTGGTGGTTGGCAGATGCGGATGAGTTTAGGTAAAATTCTCCTGCAAAAACCCGACTTGTTGCTGCTGGATGAACCGACTAACCACCTAGATTTAGAAACCATTGAGTGGTTGGAAAATTACCTCAGAGGGCTGGTTACGCCGATGGTCATAGTCTCCCATGACCGGGAGTTTCTTGACCGCCTCTGCAATCAAATTGTCGAAACTGAACGTGGCGTTTCCAGTAGCTACCTTGGGAACTACTCGTCATATTTGGAACAAAAAGCCGAAAGTCAATCAGCACAGCTTAGTGCTTACGAACGCCAGCAGAAAGAATTAGAAAAACAGCAAACATTTGTTGATAGATTTCGCGCCAGTGCTACCCGCAGTACCCAGGCGAAAAGCCGAGAAAAGCAACTCGATAAAATCGAGCGCATTGAAGCACCCATTGCTGGGGTAAGAACTCTCCACTTCCGTTTTCCCCCCGCACCCCGCAGTGGACGCGAGGTAGTGGACATTAAAGATTTAACTCATCTTTATGGTGAAAAAATCTTGTTTTTGGCAGCAAATCTCCTCATTGAAAGGGGCGATCGCATTGCATTTCTTGGCCCCAATGGGGCTGGAAAATCTACCCTTCTGCGCGTAATTATGGGTATGGAACCACCTACAGAAGGAACTGTAAAATTAGGCGAACACAACGTTATTCCCGGTTACTTTGAGCAAAATCAAGCTGAAGCTTTGGACTTGAAGAAAACTGTCATGGAAACTATCCATGATGAAGTTCCTGATTGGGATAACCAAGAAGTCCGTACACTTTTGGGACGTTTCTTATTCAGTGGTGACACAGTATTTAAGGCAGTTGGGGCATTAAGTGGAGGAGAAAAAGCTCGTCTGGCGTTGGCAAAAATGCTCTTACGTCCCGCGAACTTACTAATTTTAGACGAGCCGACAAACCACCTAGATATTCCAGCTAAAGAAATGCTGGAAGAAGCGCTCAAAAATTATGATGGTACAGCAATTGTCGTTTCCCACGATCGCTACTTTATTTCTCAAGTAGCAAACAAAATCGTTGAAATTCGGGATGGTGAATTCCGCGTTTACTTAGGAGACTATCATTACTACCTCCAGAAAATTGCCGAAGAAAAAGAACAAGCAAA
Source organism: uncultured Acetobacteraceae bacterium (assembly GCA_964658545.1). Lineage (GTDB taxonomy): Bacteria > Cyanobacteriota > Cyanobacteriia > Cyanobacteriales > Nostocaceae > Nostoc. The sequence goes on from CAZZZY010000217.1 coordinate 7,621, forward strand.
GTTAGCTGCAATAGAAGCCGAAAAAGCTGCCAAAAAAGCTGCAAAAGCTTCAACCAAAAGGAAATAAGGAATTGGATACTACTTTAGTAGTAGTGCTAAAACGCTACTACTAAGTAATCACTCCTTGTTAGTAATCAAAAGCATCACATAAAAATTGCTAAAATTTAAAAAAATCTTTCAAAAAACTGCAAGTCCTTTATAAAAGAAGTTAATAAGCAAAAATTCACTTGCGGCGTGGATTAGCAATGGTATCATTCGGGTATTACAAAAAGTAAAGGGCAATTTTACTATGACCAAAGCACCTGTTGCTCCTGTGGTGCTAGTCATTTTAGACGGATGGGGCTACTGCGACCAAAAGCGAGGAAACGCTATTGTTGCTGCTCAAACTCCCATTGTGGACAGTTTATGGGCAGCTTACCCGCATACCCTCATCCGCACATCAGGAAAAGCCGTAGGGTTGCCAGAGGGCCAAATGGGCAACTCGGAAGTTGGTCATTTGAACATTGGTGCCGGGCGAGTTGTACCGCAAGAACTGGTACGCATCTCCGATGCGGTTGAAGACGGTTCTATTGCCTTAAACCCAGCACTCGTCAGAATTTGCCAGGAAGTTCGTTCTCGGAATGGTAAGCTGCATCTAGTCGGACTTTGTTCTGAGGGAGGGGTACATTCGCATATCACCCATCTATTCGGACTACTTGACTTAGCTAAAGACCAGCGAATTCCAGAAGTTTGTATCCACGCCATCACTGATGGTCGTGACACCGCCCCAACTGACGGTGTAAAAGCAATCACACTGCTGCAAGATTATATAGACCGTGCCGGAATTGGGCGCATAGTCACCCTCAGCGGTCGCTACTACGCGATGGATCGCGATCACCGTTGGGATCGGGTCAAACGCGCCTACGACGTGATGACCCAAGATGGTGTGGGTGATCATCGCAAAGCTGTAGAAGTCTTGCAAGCATCTTACGCCGAAGGGGTAAAAGATGAATTTGTCAACCCAATCCGAATTGCACCAGGCGCAATCGAACCAGGGGATGGGGTGATATTTTTCAACTTCCGCCCCGATCGCGCCAGACAATTAACTCAAGCTTTGGTC
>CAZZZY010000218.1:0-8718 GCA_964658545.1 uncultured Acetobacteraceae bacterium
CGTTAAAAAAACTGACTTTAACAAAGACTTTTAGCCTTAACCCAAGCGTATTGGGGTTTAAGGTGGATTCCTCAGAGCGTTGGCGTTAGTCTTGAGTGCTGAGACTTGGGCTGAAGCAGTGCAAATTTTATTGTTAAAGTGTAATATTCACTCAGTATAAAACGCTCAACTCGCAACTCTGGTTCAGGGAACAGAAGCCCCTACTATACTGCTTGCAGTTAGTGTGGGAGGATGTCACGAAACTCGACTTTATGGTTAAGGTAGTGTAACGGACTGAAGTTGGCTATGAGTAAAATTCGTATCGCTCTGATTGAAGATCATGACCTAACTCGTGTGGGTATTCGGACAGCGCTAATCCAAAAGGATGAAATTGAAGTTGTAGGTGAAGCTGCCAATGCTGCCGAGGGGCTAAAAATGTTAAAAATGGTACAACCAGATATTGCCATTGTAGATATTGGTTTACCAGATAAAGATGGTATTGAACTAACACGGGAGGTAAAATCTACTGCTAATGGGCAGCGACTAGCCACAAAGGTGTTAATTTTGACGCTGCAGGATAACAAAGAAGCTGTGTTGGCAGCTTTTGCTGCTGGTGCAGACTCTTACTGTATGAAAGATATCAAATTCGAGAATTTGCTGGAAGCAGTGCGAGTAACTTACAATGGCAACGCCTGGATCGATCCAGCGATCGCTCGAATTGTATTACAACAAGCGCAACAAAATCCCCAAAAGTTGGAATCGGCTTTTGTAGATACCAAGACTACTGCCTCTAACCCTGATTATGTCGAGAATCTGGAAGAAATTCCATCTTACACCCTGACAGAAAGGGAGTTAGAAGTGCTACAGTTGATTGTCGAAGGTTGTAGTAATGCAGTAATAGCGGAAAGACTTTACATAACTGTTGGAACTGTTAAAACTCACGTTCGCAATATTTTGAATAAGTTATGTGCCGATGACCGTACCCAAGCAGCAGTCCGCGCCTTGCGTTCTGGGTTAGTTGGGTAAAGCTAACTTTGGTATGAAGCAATTGAGAATGATCCAGGGAAATTCACAACTTTGAGAAAGTAATATTTTCAAAGTGAATGACATTCTCTGATTTTCTATTATTTATCAGGTGGGATAAATATCACACTATCATCAATCCAAATATCTGAAAACTAAAGTCAAATATGGCTGAAACAGGGGTGGAAAAACTCAAGCTCATGGTGGTAGATGATGAGCCAGATAACCTAGATTTACTCTACCGCACTTTTAGGCGAGATTTTCAAGTATATAAAGCCAATCATGCCTTTGGCGCTCTGGAAACCTTAGATAAATTTGGCGAAATGGCGGTGATTATTTCTGACCAAAGAATGCCAGAAATGAATGGCACCGAATTTTTTAGTCGCACTGTCGAGCGTTTTCCAGACACAATTCGGATTTTGTTAACTGGTTTTACTGATGTCGAAGATTTGGTGGATGCCATTAACTCTGGTCAGGTATTCAAGTACATTACCAAACCCTGGAATCCAGATAAACTCAGGGCATTAGTTGAGCAGGCCACTGATACATATCGCGTAGTTAAGAAACGCACGCAAGAATTGCGTCGGGCCCTACAGCGAGAATCTTTGTTTAATGCCGTAACAACAGCAATTCGGGAGTCTCTAGACTACGACAGTATGCTGCAAAAGATTGTAGCAACTATTGGACAAACATTTGACGCGACCAGTTGCTTGCTCAGACCAGTAGAGGGCGATCGCCTGATCCAAGACCATTTTTCATACTACGATCCTAAATCCAATGTATCAGATTGCTTTTTTGACTCCAGTGTTTTAATTGAAAAAGTGCTGGAAACCCAGCATTATCAACTTGCTCAAGAAATATATGATGGCAACCCTTGTCAACATTTAGTTGTGCCACTTAGCTACCAGCAGCATTTGTTGGCTATACTAGCTCTCCACCAATGGGGACGCGATCGCCCCTGGCAAGACGAAGATGTTCAACTAATTGCAGGTGTTGCCGAACAAGCAGCCTTAGCCCTCTCTCAAGCAAAACTCTACCAGCGCCTCCAAGAAAAGCAACAGCAAATTCATAATGAGTTGGAGGTGGCTCGTCAAATTCAATACAACCTACTACGCCAAAGTTTACCTGACATCAAAGGTGTGAAAGTACAAGCCTGCTGCTACCCGGCGCGGGAAGTAGGAGGCGATTTTTTTGAAGTGTTTGTTCATCCCAAAGGGGACTTGTGGCTAGCAGTGGGTGATGTCTCTGGCAAGGGTGTCCCAGCGGCTTTATTTATGGCTAGTATTATTTCAGTTTTACGCCGGGAATTATCTCAAGAAACGCCAGCCGAGCCGAATGTGGTCATGCAGAACCTCAATCACGCTCTGAGTGAAGATTTAATTAGCAACAATTATTTCATCACTCTTGTGTTAGCCTGTTATACCCCTAGCACTAAGGAACTTGTCTACACTAATGCCGGTCATATCTATCCACTATTATGGTCACGCCAAGATGCTTTAGCCGACAATCCTAATTACCTCAAAGTCCGCAGTGTTCCTTTAGGAATCTTGCCCAAGTGGCAGGCCCAGTCCGGTCGTTTGGTTCTTGCTGCTGGAGACACATTGTTACTAGCTAGTGATGGTATTACAGAAGCAATGATCTCAAATGATTCTGATTTAACAGTAAAAACCGGGTCTGATGTTGAGGAAATTAACCGTTCTATGCTAAATCAAGATGGTCTTTGGCAACTGTTACAACAAGAGGAACAACCGCTTTCTCTCAACCATTTACTAGCTCGCATCCAGGCAGATAACCACGTTCAAGAAGACGATCAAACTATCCTTTCGCTGGAGATTTTGTAAGTGATGAAAAGTGAGCTTCATGTACCAAGTGACTTGAGTTTTCTGAATATTGTCGAAAACTGGTTGCTGGGATGTTTGAAAATCCAGTTAGGAGAATCTGTAGATTGGTCACGGCAATCAAGTCGTTTGAGACTAGCTTTGGTGGAAGCCTACTCAAATGCAGTCCGTCATGCCCACAAAGACAAACCAAATTTACCAATTTTACTGCGTTTGGAAGTGAAAGACCGGGATCTTGCCCTAGAAGTTTGGGACTACGGCGAAGGTTTTGATATGTCTAACTACTACGCTCCAAACCCTTTAGAAAAACAAGAAGGTGGTTATGGTTGGCTAATTATGAATCGTCTGATGGATAAAGTAGATTATGAGTTGCAGATTAATGGTGCAAACTGTCTCAAGTTACAAGCTACTTTACCTGAATTAATCAAATAGACAAAAGTTACTTATAGGAATTTTCGATCCCTAGATTTTGTTTTGGGTAATATCAAACAGTACCTAAGCGATTATACTCGTTTACTCCCTTTTAGGATGTAAAGAAAGTAACTCTTGGGGAGAAGCTAAAAGTTTGATTCTAGTATAGAAAATTTGCCGTTTTTGGTTGAGGATAAATAGCCACAAGACATTCACACTACACCATGAAGTTTGTGCTTTGCCTGTGACCTGGACTTGGATCTCACCAGTTTCTAAAGTCTCGGCTATTGCTGTGTTGGGGTAAGCTTTAACGTTTTGGCCTGCTTGTTTTAAGTAGGCTGCGATCGCATCTACTCCCACAATATCAGATTCAAATGGCGGACGCATCACACCATCTTTGGCAAATAAGGCAGCAGTTGCCTGAAATTCTCCGGCATTCAAGGTTTCAAAATAATGCCGTACACTTGGTTCTGTAATTCCCTCAATCTGGGATTCTTCTTTCAACTGCGCTGGGGATATAAATTCAGCAGGGGTCACGTCGCTTCGCTCCGAATTCAAAATTCACGCATTCAAACATTTTTAATCCCTCAATACCTTTGCCAAAATAAGAGCCTACAGAAATTTTGGCAAAAACTGGCAAAATCCCTATACATAAGCGTTTAGCTTCCGAGATAGATTGGACTGTCAGAACCTTTATACTGCGGGCAATACGTTAAAAAAACCTTGTGGGAAACCTTAAAGGAATTTTTAGGACTTATTGTTTTTACCAAACCGAGCGAGAACAGCGAGTTAATAGTGAAAGCGTCATCAACCCACCCTCGTAAATTGGCAACGGTATTGATCCCTATAAATAAATTTAGGCGATGCACTGCGATGCCCTGAGCAGTGCGACAAGTGTTACAGTGAGCTTGTCGAATTTCTCACTGTGTCACCTGGCGTACTCCTACGGAAAAGCAAGCTACGCGTAGCATCCCGCAGGGAAGGGAGTGTGGCCGTTGTGGGCTTGTATCATGAGTCTTTGTCGGTCATAAAATTACCTGTATTATGCTAACTGAATAGGACAATCATGTAGCTCTTGGTGGGTTCCCAAATAAACGTGGTTTAGTACAAACAAATGCGATTATTATACTATATATCTACCGAATCTTCGTAGTATGAAGTTAAGCGAAAGCACGATACCCAATTTACTCCTGTGTGTGAGTATTTTTGGGCTTTAGTTCACACAACTTTTTGAGGATAATCCAAAAGTAGTTGAAAATATTGCCTAAATGGCAACATTGCCCTGCTGAATTTAGGTATTGTCAGTATTGAGTTTATCCATTCTGGATTTTACACTCAGACTTGGCTATTAGTTAAGTAAAATTTGTATAAAGGACTATAATTAATCTGCTTTTAGTACTGAATCTCAAATTTGCACTGTCGTCTGCTCAACTTTACATATACGGAGGAACGAATTTAGTATACCTAACCATTTGTCTATACCAAAATCTACGTTAGAAATAGAACAGATAAGATATCTAAACAAGAGACACTATAGCTGTGCAAAACTGCATTATAGCCTTGAATAACAATGAATTTAGCTGTACGTCGCCTCTGAAAACAAAATATGTAGCTTTTCTGTACTTGACTAGTGCTAGATTTAGGTTACTCTTAAATCGGAACGCTTCCTGCAAGAATCTACCCTGACAGAAGTGTATAAAGATATAGTTAAATTTAGCAATTCTGTCGAGATTTTTAATTTGCAAACTGAATAGTTTGATACGGCGCTCAAAAGTCTGATGCACTACCCTAAACAAGGTAGTCAATTAACTACTCAACATTATCGCTATGGTAATTGTAATGAATAGTTTACAATACCAGTGGATGATAAAATCTAAAGAAAATATAAAAGAAACTCAAATGACTGTGGTGTCTGGAGGATAAAAGTGTTTCTGAGACTAGCACATCAACATCGACAATTCGTTCAAGACTTGGTAATGAATCTGCAAGCCTTGGCGGTCGTATTAGAGCGGCGCGGGTATCCTGCGTCCTGTTATACCTGTGGCGACCAAATGAATAGTGCATCGTTTATGGTTAGCTTGGGTGATAACCACCTGATTCGGTTTTTGGTTTCAGATTACGGGATTACTTGGACGGAAATGCGGGATGACCGCGAATTAATGAAGCTAGAAGGTGCAGAGGCAATTAGCCAGTTAGATGAACTGGCTGATCTTGTCAAGCAATCAATGCAAACCGATACAGGCTCTAAAACTCTTGTCAAGAAGTATTAAGGTTCCAAAGGTCAATGGCAAATTAGAAATTGATTATCGGTAATTGGTAATGGTGGCTTAGTTAGCGATCGCTCTTACCTATTCTCCATTACCATTAAGTGATTGGTTCGTAGCTAGCCCATCGCATATTTTTTTGTATCTGCCAAAATTCACGCATTCAAACATTTTTAATCCCCATACATAAATGTAGGGGCTTGGAACAAGGAGAGGAGTACCATTTTTCCGGTGAATTGTACTTAGGAGCTTAACTTATGGCCCAGAAAATACAGCTTGTTCTACATCATCCCGACTAAGAGAATACTTGAATGAGCGTTGGATATCTTGTCCATTTTCTCCAGATTGGACATATCGCACTACGATTTGTTCAACATCGAGCCATAGTTCAGCTTGCCAACTAGGCCGCTGCACATGCCAGCAGTGCCTCTGTGTTTCGTCTTGTTTACAGCCTTGGTCTTTTAGCCACTGTTCAATTTGTGGCAGAGGATGATTATATAAGGGGGTATCAGAAGGAAGAAGGGGCATAGGGATTTGGGATTTTTGATGAGGAAATTTTTTAATTACCATAAGGGTAATTAGTTGCGATAAGTAGGTTAATCTGCTGTTGTACAGATGGAGTTGACTGTAGCAAATGGGTTTGGAAAGCAGCATCACCACGAGTTAAGGCAATGGTAACTGCTAGTAGCAGACAACCTACAAATGTTAACACCAGCATAAATAAAGCAAAAATTTCGCCAGATGATAAGGGGCGATCGCTTGCATCGAGGTAAGCTGATCTTGACCAGTCATGAGAACGTGAGACGGGATGATTCAAGTTAGGGGGTGGTTGAATCACTCCAAATCGGGAATAGCCAATTTTTAAATCGTAGCTTAACCGCCGTTCTGGATGGCTAAGGGTAGCATAGGCTTCGTTGATTTGCTGAAATTTGGGAGTGGCGATCGCAGTAGGCAAGTCTGTAGTATCAGGATGATAGCATTTACTCAGTTCTCGATAAGCGCGACGAATATCAATTACTGATGCCCAGGGATGCAGTCCTAGCAGGGAGTAATAAGTTGGTTTACTGCTTTGTGGCATTGCCCCGTTGTGATTCACGGCTGTTTGAGTCACTTTGCTCAAAGATATTTTTTATATTTTAAATCCTTTGTGAATTGGGAAGCCCTGCCGTAAGAAGGCGGGGGCAATTCACCTCCTGACTGAATCTTGTAACTGATATCAAGTCCGGCTAATTAGTTATAATTCCCCGAATCTATGCAGAAAGCCCGAAAACCTTTACCCTCCGCCCCTCTGCGGTCTTAATTATAAGTCTTTAACCAGACATGATATGACGTGCAAATGCGAGCGCCTCTGTTGGTGTTGAGACTTTCCCCTCAGCTTGTGCTACGGCAATTTCTGTCAGCAGTTGGCCGATGATTGGCGAAGCTGGAATATCTAATGCTATAATTAACTCCTTTCCGCTCACGAGTGGAGTGGGATGAGCGACCAGATCATCAGGGTTCAAGTAGCGGTTGATCAAAGGTGCCAAGACTTGGCAGCCCCTTGCTTTGGGTTCCAAAGTTGTACCGACTGCTGTGTGTAGTGGCTTGTCACCAGACATCGCCTCTACCAAACTATCAAGTGCCACAGCTAGTACTACTGTAGCGGGAAACACAATATCTGCATTATGGAATAAAAAGTATTGTTCTCGCAAAGACATATCTACTACTTGAAACTGCGGTAATAGTTTTAGAGCAGTAGTTACACCCCTAATTTCGGCACGACTATAAGTTAGTTCCTGTAGCTCTATTTCTGCTAATTCGGGATTTGGGTTGACTAGACTTGCAAGTTTAGCAATACCTAACCAAGTGGTTTTGATACTATCGCGGACAGACTCTTGCAGTTGTACCCCTAATTGTTGCCAGTTCTCTGTAAGTAAGGCAGCTGCATTGTCAACTGCTGCTAGTTTGATCAGGCTTTCACGGGTAGCATTTTTGAAGAAAGGGGCAAGCAAGCCATCTTCCCAAGCACTTGTGAGCCAAGGAGTACCCTGAGAATTTGCCAGCAGATAACCAATTTCTACCCTAACCCGTTCGGCTGCAACTTTGCCCAGATGTGATGCCAAAGAACGAATTGCGGCTTGGGTAGTTGGCTCAATAGTAAAACCTAGTTGGGCGGCTTGGCGATAACCTCGCATTAACCGCAAAGGATCATCTTCTAAGTTCGCGGATGATACCATTCGCAAAATGCCCTGTTGCAAGTCTACATAACCTTGCAGAGGATCGATAATTTCTTGCGTATGGGGATTATAGGCGATCGCATTTACTGTAAAATCCCGTCTGTGCAAATCAACTTCTAAGCTATTTCCTTCTTGTTGGGCAAAGTCTGCTGTGGCGTGGGGAAAAACTACACGAGCAATTTGTCGTTCTGCATCAAGTAACACAAAACCAGCTTTGTAATGACGAGCGATCGCTCTTGCTACTTTTACCGCGTTAGATGGTATAACAAAATCTAGATCCAGATATTCACGAGTTCTGCCAAGGATAGCATCTCGGACAGCGCCACCTACCATATAAGCAGGTTGTGGCAGCAATTCCAAGCTAAAAGGCCAATTTTCGGGAGCTAGGGTAGAAGAAACTGATTCCTGCATTTTGACACTCCCACGCCTTGAAGGAGTGAGATTCTTAGTTAATCCAGTACACAAAACATGATTAGTTTCCTAATCATGCCAGAGATGGGTCTGTCCTCAAGCTTTTTGCTCTCATAGTTGTAATAAAAATCAACCCAGCAACTTATGAATAATACTTGGGCTTAAGTTAGATTAACAATAAAGGCCTCTGGAGTTGGTTCTATTATGTGTATTTGTGTGAACTGCCACTATGTAGACAGCTGTGTTACCTATCATGCCGTAGAAGGGCAGCACCAACAGCCTCACTTGACCGAAACACCAAATTTTGATCCAAATGAACCTTCTATCAATGTCAACATTCGCACTCAAGATGATGTAATTGAAATGGAATGGGATGTTGTTGGTTGTCTGAGCTTTAAGCAGGAAAGGGGTAAGTGGTCGAAGTTGCGTCCTGGTGAACTAGTACCGACTTGATAGAAAATGATTGGTATATTTTAAAGGTGACTACTGCTGTCTGGCGCAGTAGTCCTAAGAGAATATTTGTAAAAATAAAATTCTTGTAGGGTGTGTTAGGCGCATACTTCGATATGATTTGTC
>CAZZZY010000219.1:0-8699 GCA_964658545.1 uncultured Acetobacteraceae bacterium
TTTGAGATGCAAGTTGAGCGATCGCCTGAATCCATTGCTGTAGTATTTGAAGATACACGACTTACTTATCAGCAGTTAAACCAGCAGGCAAATCAACTAGCGCACCACCTACGTGCTTTAGGCGTTGGTCCTGAAGTACTTGTGGGAATTTGCCTGGAACGATCATTGGAGATGATCGTAGGAATACTGGGTATTCTCAAAGCTGGGGGCGCTTATGTGCCTTTAGATCCCGCGTATCCCCCAGAGCGTTTAGCCTTTATCTTGGAAGACACCCAGACACCAGTATTATTAACCCAAGAAAAATTGGTCAAAAACCTACCACCGCATCAAGCACAAGTGGTTTGTCTAGACTTAGACTGGCAAGGAAACATCCAAAACAGCCAAGAAAATCCTGTAAATGAGACGACACCTGATCATCTCATCTACGTAATCTACACCTCTGGTTCTACAGGAAAGCCCAAGGGTGTAATGATCCCTCACCGGGGGATCTGGAATGAGCTCCACTGGAAGCAAACAACCTTTGGATTAACTCAGGTAGACAAAGTTTTACTGACCATTTCTTTTAGCTTCGATCCTTCAGTATGGCAGATATTTTGGACATTGTGCTTTGGGGGGCAATTGATCATAGCTCGCCCTGGTGGACATCAAGACCCTGCCTACCTTGTGAAGGTGATTACTGAGCAGCAAATCACTGTCCTGGCCTTAGTCCCTTCTATACTACGTGTCTTACTGGAAGAGAAGGGAATTGAGAATTGCCGATTCATCAGGCATATTACTTGCGGTGGTGAAGCTTTATCTAGCGAACTCATTGAACGCTTTTTTGCTCAACTGAATTTGGACAATGTTCTCCATAATTGCTATGGACCAACAGAAGCTTCCATTGATACCACTTTCTGGACTTGTCAACGTGGCACTAATTATGCTATAGCTCCCATTGGACGCCCCATCACCAATGTACAAATTCACATCCTCGATGAAAATTTGCAGCCTGTGCCTGTTGGTGAATCAGGTGAACTGCACATTGGCGGTATTGGACTAGCGCGGGGCTATCTTAACCGCCCAGAATTGACCACAGATAAATTCATTCTCGACCCTTTTAGCTCTGAAGTTGGGGCACGTCTTTACAAAACTGGGGATTTAGCCCGTTACCTACCAGACGGTAATATCGAGTTTCTCGGTCGCATCGACCACCAAGTTAAAATACGTGGCTTCCGAATTGAATTAGGAGAAATTGAAGCGATATTAGGTAAACATCCAGCACTGACAGAGACTGTAGTCATAGACAGAGAGGATGTTCCTGGTGACAAGCAACTCGCAGCATATATTGTTGCCAACCCAGAGCAAATTCCTAGCCAGGTTGAATTGCGTCGCTTTTTGCAAGGTCTGTTGCCTGAATATATGGTGCCTGCCTCCTTTGTTTTTTTGGACACTTTGCCATTAAACCCTAACGGCAAAATAGACCGCCGCGCTTTACCCGCACCGCATACATCTGATTTTGGTCTGTCAACTAACTTTTCCCCACCCCAGAATGCTACAGAAGAGGTGTTAGCTAGCATCTGGGCGAAAGTTTTGCATCTGAAACAAGTAGGTATCTACGACAATTTTTTTGAATTGGGAGGTCATTCACTGCTGGCAACTCAAGTGATGTCTCGGGTTCGCCAAGCCTTTCAGATAGAAATACCCTTGCAACTTCTATTTGAAAATCCAACGATCGCTACTTTAGCTCAAGCGATTGCCCAAGACGAGAGTCGAGAAAACGATCCCCGATATCAGACTATTCCCCAAATAGCCAACCGGGAATCAGTCCCTTTATCCTTTGCCCAGCAGCGAATGTGGTTTTTGCAGCAGTTGCAACCCGACAGCCGAGCATATATCCTCTCAAATGCACAGCGCTTAAGGGGCAAATTAAACGTCGGTGTATTACAACAGTCACTAGATGCGATCGTTGTCCATCACGAAGCACTGCGAACAAACTTTATCACATCACCTGATGGTAGCCCGATACAAGTAATTGGCACACCTCGGTCAGTAGAACTCAAAATAATTGAGGTGAAACAGGAGCAAGTGGAATCTCTCCTCAGTGAAGAGGCGCAACGCCCCTTTAACTTAGAATCTGACTTGATGCTGCGAGCTACCTTGCTCCAAGTAGATGAACACGAGCATATACTCCTGTTGGTCATGCACCATATCGCCTCAGATGGCTGGTCAATAGGCATTTTCTGGCATCAGTTAGCAGACCTTTATGAAGCCTTTTTGAACGGTAAGCCTTCCCCCTTGCCAAGATTACCCATTCAGTATGCCGATTTTGCTATCTGGCAACACCAATGGCTATCGGGTGAAAAACTCTCCAGCCAAATCAACTACTGGAAAACCAAGTCAGCAGGTGCTAATGCTGTATTAGAATTACCAACCGACCGACCACGACCACCAATCCAAACTTACCGGGGAGCAGTGCAATCCCTGACGCTACCCCAGAACCTGAGTGCATCGCTAAAAGAACTCTCCCATCAGCAGGGTGTCACCTTATTCATGACATTGCTGGCGGCTTTTGGGACAGTATTGCACCGCTACACTGGTCAAGAAGACATTTTTATCGGTTCTCCAATTGCTGGTCGCAACCAAGTTGAAACCGAAGGGTTGATTGGTTTCTTTGTCAATACTATAGCCATCCGCACTAACCTTGCAGGCAACCCAAGTTTCCGGGAGTTACTTAGTCAAGTTCGAGAAGTAACACTAGGAGCTTATGCCCACCAAGACCTGCCCTTCGAGAAGCTAGTAGAAGAACTACACCCAGAGCGAGACATGAGTCACTCGCCACTGTTTCAGGTAATGTTTGCCTTCCACAATACCCCAAGCGAACTCTGGGAACTTCCGGGATTGACCATTACCCCTCTAGAAGTCCATAACGGCACTGCCAAGTTTGAGCTTACCCTCGATTTGACAGAAACTTCAGAAGGGATCAAAGGTGGAATTGAATACAACACAGACTTATTCGATGCGACAACTATTGCTCGAATGCTAGGGCATTTCCAAACTTTACTTCAAGGGATCGTCGCCAACCCAGAACAGCGGATTTCCGATTTACCTCTGTTAACAGCACCTGAACAGCATCAGCTACTGGTGGAGTGGAATAATACTCAGACTGATTACGATTTATCTCAATGTCTACATCAGTTATTTGAAGCGCAGGTAGAGAAAACACCAGATGCGATCGCTGTAAAATTTGCAGACAAGCACTTTACCTATAGTGAGCTAAATAGTCGCGCCAATCAACTAGCACACTACTTGCAAACTTGTGGAGTCCAGCCAAATGTACTCGTAGCCATTTGTGTTGAGCGTTCCTTAGAAATGGTAGTGGGGTTATTAGGGATTATCAAAGCTGGTGGCGCTTATGTACCGATTGATCCCGAATATCCTCAAGAGCGCCTAGCATATATGCTAGGCGATTGTCAAGCCGCAGTGCTATTAACCCAAAGGGATTTAGTTGATCGGCTCCCTACAAGTAGCCCAAAAGTTTGTCTGGATACTGAGTGGGAAATGATTTCACAACAAAGCGGTCGCAACCCCAATTCAAGCGTCAAGCCGACGGATCTAGCCTATGTAATTTATACCTCTGGTTCCACAGGTAAGCCAAAAGGCGTTTTAGTCAACCACTATAATGTAACTCGTCTGTTTGCAGCCACAGAAGCTTGGTATCACTTCAACGCTCAAGATGTGTGGACACTGTTCCACTCTTATGCATTCGACTTTTCAGTATGGGAAATTTGGGGTGCATTGCTGTATGGTGGACGACTGGTAGTAGTGCCTTACTTAGTAACGCGATCGCCTGAATCCTTCTATCAGTTATTGTGTCAAGAGCAAGTCACGATTCTCAATCAAACACCTTCAGCTTTCCGTCAGTTAGTTCAAGCCGAACACTCAATAGGAACTGTTGGCAATTTGAAGTTGCGCCTGGTAATTTTCGGTGGAGAAGCTTTAGAACTCAAGAGTTTGCAGCCTTGGTTTGATCGGTACGGCGATCAGTCGCCCCAGTTAGTGAATATGTACGGGATTACGGAAACTACTGTACACGTGACTTATCGTCCATTGAACAAAGCCGATTTGAATGGTACGGCAAGTGTCATTGGCCGTCCAATTCCCGACTTACAGGTATATGTGCTAGATCAAAATTTACAGCCAGTGCCAATTGGAGTTCCAGGCGAGATGTATGTTGGTGGGGCTGGGGTAACTCGTGGCTACCTCAACCGTCTGGAACTGACAACACAACGGTTTATCTATAACCCCTTTGCTGATAACCAAAAAGCGCGACTATATAAAACAGGGGATTTAGCACGTTATCTGCCCAATGGTGAGTTAGAGTATTTAGGACGAATTGACAATCAAGTTAAGATTCGTGGCTTCCGCATTGAGTTGGGAGAAATTGAGGCATTATTGACGCAATACCCAGCCCTTTGGGAAAGTGTGGTGGTAGTACGAGAGGATAAACCTGGCGACAAACGTTTAGTGGCTTACGTAGTGCCGAAGACAGAACAATCTCTCACAGCAGCACAACTGCGTCAGTTCCTTACCAATCAACTGCCAGAGTATATGGTGCCTAGTGCTTTCGTTTTACTAGACACCCTACCCCTAACCCCCAACGGCAAAATCAACCGCCGCGCTTTACCACCACCAGACTCAACAAGGCTTGATTCTGAAAACACCTATGTGGCTCCCCGTGATGAATTAGAATTGCAGCTAACCAAAATTTGGGAACAAATTTTAGATGTCCAGCCTATCGGTGTCAGGGACAACTTCTTTGATCTAGGAGGACACTCTATATTAGCAGTAAAACTGTTTTGGCAAATTGAGAAGACATTTAATAAAAATCTGCCTCTGGCGATTCTCTTCCAGTCAGGTACTGTAGAGGCTCTAGCCAAAATCATCTCCCAAGAAGAAGATATAGCAAGAAACTTAGCAGTAAATACCTTAGAGAAATCAAAATCTAACTGGTCATCCCTGGTAGAAATTGAACCCAACGGTTCCAAGCCACCTTTTTACTGTATTCACGGACTGGGTGGAGAAGTCTTGTGTTTCCGTGAATTGGCACTGCATCTGGGATCAGATCAACCATTCTACGCACTACAACCACAAGGACTAGATGAAAAACTCCCTTTCCATACACGGATTGAAGACATGGCAGCTCACTATATTCAAGAAATTCAGACCCTTCAGCCCAATGGGCCTTATTTTCTGGGAGGTTATTCTTTTGGAGGTGTAGTTGCTTTTGAGATGGCTCGGCAACTCCAAGAGCAAGGCAAACAGGTTGGTATTCTAGTTATAATTGATAGCTGTCATCCAGGTTATAGCTGGCGAGCGCCATTTATCAAGCGACTTTATTTGCATTTAAATAATATTATTCAACAAGGGACTGCCTACCTTGGGAAACAGGTTTTGAAATGGAGCTATTGGCGTAAGCAGCATTTGCAAAATCAATATAAACGTTACTTAGAAGATTTGCTTCCTTTTTCTGAAACTGACAAGCATTTAAAGACTATAGATACTAATACTCAAGCCGTTAATGAATATGTGTTTTCACCTTACCTTGGTCGAGCTATCCTTTTGCGGACAGAGGATAAGAATCGAGACGAAGGTATAGGTGTAGAATACGATCCTCAATTCGGCTGGGGCGATCTAGTGAATGGAGGATTAGATGTACATTACATTCCCGGATCTCACCTTGACCTACTTAAGAAACCCAATGTACAGGTATTAGCCGAAATATTGGGGAATTGCTTAACTGAAGCACAGTCTCTAAAGGAATAATACAGAAATTTTTCCTAGTGGTAACTAGGATGAGATAATTATTCGATGGAACTGGAACACTGGTTGCAAGTCAATAATCAAAAGACCTGACAGATTTAATATGTGATGAATCTTGCTGGTGTCACGGATTGAACAGAGGTAATTATCGTGGCACTGTAAGCTCGAATGCTATGGTTTTTAGGTTTTGAGTTGGTAAGCAATCCACAATCTACTGATGCTATATAGACGATTTGGACGCACAGAATTACAGATGCCAGTGTTTTCTTGCGGTGGCATGAGATATCAGTTCAAATGGGACGATGTTCCAAATAATCAAATTCCGGCTGATAACCAGGCGAATTTGGAAGCGACCATTAGAAAGGCAATTGAGGTTGGGATTAATCATATTGAAACTGCTCGTGGTTATGGCACTTCCGAAATGCAATTGGGGAGAATATTACCCAAGTTTCCCCGCGAAAAGTTGATTGTTCAGACCAAAATCAGCCCAAGGGAAGATGCGAAAGAATTTCGTGAGACATTTGAGCGATCGTTGCAAAATCTCCAGCTAGATTATGTTGATCTACTGGGATTGCACGGTATCAATAATAATGAGTGGTTAGATTACAGTATCCGTCCCGGTGGCTGTTTAGAAGTAGCGCAGCAGTTGCAAGCAGAGGGAAAAGTTAGATTTATCGGCTTTTCGACACACGGATCAACAGATATGATTGTGCAGACAATTAATACCAATCA
Source organism: uncultured Acetobacteraceae bacterium (assembly GCA_964658545.1). Lineage (GTDB taxonomy): Bacteria > Cyanobacteriota > Cyanobacteriia > Cyanobacteriales > Nostocaceae > Nostoc. The sequence continues at coordinate 6,532 of CAZZZY010000219.1, forward strand.
ATTTGATTACGTAAATTTGCACTGGTACTACATTAATCAATGGAATTGGGCAGCAATTGAAGCAGCTAAACACCATGATATGGGGGTGTTTATTATTAGCCCATCTAATAAAGGAGGTTTGTTGTATGAACCTCCACAAAAATTAGTGAATCTTTGCGCCCCATTGAGTCCAATGGTGTTTAATGATTTGTTTTGTTTGAGTCATCAAGAGGTGCATACTCTGAGTGTGGGAGCAGCAAAACCACAAGATTTTGATGAACACCTGAAGACTTTAGAATTAGTAGACCGAGCATGGTCAATTTTGCCACCGATTTTAGCAAGGTTGGAGTCAGAAGCGATCGCTACTTTGGGAGAAGATTGGGTAAAATCCTGGCAAACAAATCTACCAACCTTCGAGGAAACCCCTGGTGAGGTAAATATTCGGGTGATTTTGTGGCTGCGGAATCTAGCGATCGCCTACGATTTACTAGACTATGCCAAAATGCGCTACAACCTCCTTGGTAATGGCGGTCACTGGTTTCCTGGTAATAAAGCCGATCGGCTAGATGAATTAAACTTGCAGCAATGTCTCGCCTGCAATCCCCACGCTGACAAAATACCAAAAATTTTGGCACAAGCGCATCAGATGCTGGCAGGTGAGACCGTCAAACGTCTATCTAAAACTTGAAAAATTGTAGGCATGGGGCATGGGGAGAAATAACTCCTAACTCCTAACCCCCAACCATTGCTAATCAGATTTTGTCGTACCGGCTGATTTATTTCCCTTGGGTACAACTAACACCTGATCAACGCGGTTCCCATCCATATCCATCACTTCAATTCGCATACCTTGCCATTCAAAATGATCTGCTGCGGCAGGAATACGACCTAGATGGGTGATGACAAAACCACCTAATGTTTGATAGCTACCACGTTCGTCAGATTGCCATTCTTCCATACCGAAAAGTTCCAAAAACTCCTCTACAGGCAACATCCCATCCAAAAGCCAGGAACCATCTTCGCGTTGCACTGCTTGGGGTTGATCCTGTCCATCTGTTGAAGGAACATCACCCACAATTTCACTCATGATGTCGTTAAGAGTGACTAATCCTTGAATCACACCGTATTCATCCACAACTAGCGCCATGTGAGTGATGGTTTGCTTGAACAATTCCAAAACTTTCAAGCCACGGGTGCTTTCTGGCACGAATACGGGCTGTCGCAATCCCACTGTCAAGTCTAGCGGTTCTCCCCGGAAACTCCTGGCTAATAAATCAGTGACAGGGATCACACCCAGCACATTGTCAAGTCCCGCCTGACAAACTGGATACCGAGAATAGGAACTATCAACCATTTTTTGGCGATTTTCTTCAGCAGTGTCTTCTAAGTCTAGCCAGACAATATCGGGACGGGGCGTCATTAAGTAGCTGACGGGACGATCGCCTAAACGAAAAACTCGCTCCACCATATCCTGTTCGGCTTCCTCAAAGGTTCCCGCCTCAGTACCTTGCTCAATTAAAATTTTAATTTCTTCTTCGGTGACTTGTGGATCGGTAGAAGCTGTAATTCCCAGTACTCGTAGGATCAAATCTGTAGAAGCGCTTAAGAGATAAACTATTGGAGAAGCGATCGCAGCCAAGGCTTGCATCGGAATCGCTACAATTGAGGCAATCCTTTCTGGGTTGTTTAATGCCAGACGTTTCGGTACCAATTCGCCAACAATCAGTGAAAAATAGGTAATCAGCAAAACTACTATTCCAAAAGATATCGGTTCACTATAAGGTGCTAAAAAGGGGACAAGTTTTACATAGACTACCAACCGACTGGCAATTGTTGCTCCTCCAAAAGCACCAGTCAAGATACCGATCAGGGAAATACCTACTTGGACGGTTGACAGGAAATGATTTGGAGACTCAGCGAGTCTCAATGCTACCCTTGCCTTGGCATCTCCTTGATTGGCAAGCTGTTGTAGCCTGACTTTCCGGGCTGAGACAATCGCCATCTCAGACATAGAAAACACGCCGTTAGCAATAATCAGCACCAAAATGATTGAAATCTCAAAAGTGATGGAGGACATGTTTCAAATTGCCGCTTATCAAAGCGAATGTAGCTCAATACTTAGTATCTAGTAGTGTGACCGAAAACGCAAAGGATACAAGCCCCTGAATTTATTTATGGAGAAAGCTTTA
>CAZZZY010000220.1:0-8691 GCA_964658545.1 uncultured Acetobacteraceae bacterium
GGCTGACCGCAGGGTACCACTCCAGACGCAGAGTACACAGAGAGAAGAAAAAAAACGCTTAACCCAAGCGTATTGCTTTATATTTAACAGTAAAAATTCTAGGCAAGTAGGGAGAGGCTTTGAAACCCAGTTTTAGTTTTTCTCTGGCTGTATGAAACCACCCTGCTCCCCGCTCTTCTATAGGGGGCTATGATGTACCTTATGTGATTAATAAGTACTTAGTATTCTCAATCAATCTACTAAAAAGCTTAAAATCTTGCTATACAAGAAAAATAGGCATTATTTTTAACGTTTTAGGCTTTTCTAAAGACTTAGGCGTTCTAAGCTTGACTTGAAAGTCAATTTTGATGTTTAAGAATGACTAATTCTCAACTTGTGGCAACCAAATAATAAATGTAGTCCCTGGTGCATCAGGTGAAGTTAGCTTAGAGTTGATTGCAGGGCTGAAAACCTGGATTTCACCCTGCATTTGCTCTATTAATTGTTTTGCGATCGCTAACCCTAAACCAGTGCCGGGGATTTCTGTTTGTGCTTGTACACCCCGATAATGCCGTTCTCCAAGATGCTCTAAATCCTCGGGTGGAATGCCAGGCCCGTTGTCACTGATCACAATTCCCTGAAAATCAGCTTTTTCTTGTCCCGCCTGAATCAAAATTTTGCCCCCAGTCGGAGTGTATTTCAAAGCATTGTCGATGATGTTAGTTAAAACCTCTCGTAATGCTTTGATGTTGGTACGTACTAGAGGTGAATTCTGTTGAATTTCAGTTATTAGTTTTAGCTTTCGCTCTTGGGCAATTGCTTTGGCTGATATTAATAATGGTTCTAATATATCTGCTAACGAACAGTCAACTGATTTATCTCCCGTTCCCGGCAATAATAGCGGCGGTTTAGTGTCTTTTTGGATAGTTGCTTCCACAAATACTTCATGTTCGGGTAGATGTAATGGTGCTAAATCTGCCTCTGTCAAATCTATTACTTGATCAAATTGTTGCAGCAATTCTTGGAGACGATCGCTTTCCCGCACAATACTATTTGCCACGTCTCGGTTGGTGTCTGCCGGTCGCAGCCGCTTCAATAGCAGTTTACCAAAAGTCCGCAACGCCGTTAATGGGTTACGAAACTGATGCAAAAGGTTATCTAGCAAGTCCCTCTGATTTTCTTGGAGAATTTGTTGCTCACGCAACTGCTGCTCCAACCATGCCCGCCGTTGATCTAAAATACAAGCGATCGCTAATGTTTGGGCTATCCGTTGAATCTGACTTTCCTCGTGTTCATTCCATGCCCGGTCTTCCCTACCCGTCACCAGTAACCCCATCATCACACCCTCATAAACCAGAGGTAAAACAATTTGGTTGCCACTAAAGAGGTATTCCTCTTTTAGATGGGGTTGAGATGCCTCAGACTCCTGCGACGAGGTTGGAGATTCTGATCCTGCTGTCAATAACCTTCTCTGATCATTGGGTAATATAAACACATTTCCAACTTGAAGTTGCCTGTGTACTGTCACCTCAGCAGTCTCTTGCCCTAGCGGTAATAAGGCTGTTTCCGGGTAAATTACCACAGGAATCAGTTTTGCTTCACCTGAAGGAGTCTCTACCAATTCTTGTGTCAGGTACACAATACTTAAAGTTGCTCCCAGCCCTTGGGTTAGCAGTGCTATTTGCTCTCGACACAAAGCAAGAAAATCAGAACTGGCAGACATTAACATTTTTTAGCTCTTGCTCAAGATTACAGATTTTGAGGCATGATGATAAGAGAGGATACTTAATTTTTACCTCACTCATTTAATAAAGCTTAACTAAAATCTTCTTAGTGGTGGTTTGTACTAAGGGATTATTTCCTTTGGTGATTTTGTTTTCTCTATTTTTAAAGATGTTAACTTTCTTGCATTAAAAGGTTAAAAACTATTGATATTTTGAACTAGAACTTATATAATGACGACGGATTTTGTAGCTAACACTACAATCTATAGCTTGAAAGAGGAGGACAATAGGTTGGCAAGGAGACGCAAAAGGAAAAGTCGCCGTCGTCAAGAAGGACGGCGGATATTAGAACACGTCCCTCAATATAGCATCGAAAGTGGGGAGGAAAAACCTGTGACAGCAGCGAGAAGATTCATTCAAGCTGAAGGGATTTTGCCACCGGCGTTGCTACTCGTAAAGCGAAATGAACACACCACGGATCGTTATTTCTGGGCAGAAAAGGGACTGTTTGGTGCTCAATACGTAGAGGAAAACCATTTCTTGTTTCCTAGCTTGAGGGTGTTAGAACCTTCGCCAGGTCAGGAACCTGTTGCTTTAGCTAGTCGGTGAACCATAGATGGTCATCTTACGCATTGAATGTGGCTCCTGACTATCATTAACTGGCAAAATTGCTAAGTTTATGCAAAATTTAATTTTTTTTTAGTTTGGAGCTGATTTGCCAGTCAGGCTAATCCAGGTAGTTGGAAAATAAACTAGTCTCAAGCCACGCTAGATTGTATGGGTTGATACTAGTGTCCTGATACCGAAGGGAGTAGGTGTAGAGCCAAGCGTTTCCAAAAGCGCTAGTGAAATTGCGCTCTTATGCCGTAGATTGTTAACCAAGCTCTGTCAACGAAATTTAAGTTAATGAATTTAAATTTTTCCCCACGACTTGTCTCGTGGGGAAAGCTGACAAAGCAGAAGTTTTGATTTCCTCCTTCCTATTTTTCATTGCCTAAAGATTAGGTCAGGTCAGAAGTCTGCATATCATAGTTAAAAAAAACCAAAAATTATTCACCAATCTTGAGCTGTAGAGTCCTCTGTAACTCACTGAGTTCATCTCGATGGGCAACTACAGTCATCTTACTTGAGGAGGTTTGTTCGCTCTTAGTTGTTTCTACTTTGAGTGACACCTTCTCAAGTCTTCCAGATTTTTTCCAGTAAAATAGACCACTTAAAGGCGACAGCAGTACCATAGCTAGAACAAGGGTACTGAGGTTAGGAAAAAGCAGGTATACGACTAGTGAGAGACAAACAATCCCAGTCGCTGCCAGCAGAGTTAAAAATATAGCTAAGAACCAACTGGGGCGAACATTACCTTCAAAAGTCACTTTATTTTGTTCTCGGTCTACCGCTGCCACTCGATAAGACCGGGAGCGAAAATACTCTTTTAATTGAGACATTAAAGCAGCTTCATCTTGCTCAGATACCAGTTGCACTGTTTGTATGCGGTCTTTAGTCGAGGCACGAATAAAGAAAAACAGTCCGACCGATAACAACAAGGTTAGCAGGAATGTAGATGGCAGAATAGCATTATCCATAACTGATTGTTAGTGTTTGACTGGAGGAGACTTATTCATTATCAATGATTCGTTACTTTGGACTCCTGTTGATGTAGTCAAGCCATTGAGAAGCTAAATCCTGCGCTTGAACTTGCCATTCTGGAGAAACTTGGTACATCCGTCTGGGGCGTCCTCGTCCTTCCAATTTCTTCCAATATCCAGTTATTGCCCTTTGGTCTTCCAGAAATTTGATTGCACTATAAAGTACGGTATCCGAAAGCCGATAGGTTGGATATTCATTTTCTAGTTTCTCAATCAACTCGGTTCCGTAGGATTCACCTTGTAATAAAACAGACAGTATGTAACAAACTGCTACTTCCTGACAAAGGTAAGTTGGCGGAGGATTCTCAAAGAATTGATATATATCCTCAAGTTTCATGGTTAGTGAATGGCTAAAAAAATGCCTTATGGTAAGGTCTACAATCCTTGTAGTAAGTATACAGTGCTACTACTAAGTCAGTACTATAGAATGCTACTTAGACTAGATTTCCAAAGCGTAAATACCAGATGATTACCCACGCCTATGAAGTTGTGGGACGAGTTTGCAAGTTTTAGAGGCGCAAAAAAATGTCCCCTTACCCAAGCTCGATCCGGTGTGATGAGAAGCGAACAGAGAGTGGCAAAGTCACGTAGTACACAAGGCAGGCATTGAGCTTGCCTTGTGTACTTAGTCTAGTCAGATTAGGGCAAGTGCCAAGCCCCCGCCTTGAGGCGTAGGCTTTCTGACTGTCTTGGTGTTAAGTGATGCCGAGCTAGTTAGAACTGCTTAAGCAATAAAATGCCATCGAAGAAATTTTACAGGTAAAATGCAATTTTGTCTGTAAAACTTAATAAACACTTTGTTTTACAGTGATTTTCCCAATGCAAATTATAAAAACTTAAGCTAAGAGATATGTCCGGGTTAAAGCTGCTACATCTGTGGATACACTTAATTAGTAACCATTAATAATTTGCTGGACAAGAGAATCTCTTGTCCCATTTGGTAAATGTGATAGTAAATTTATCAAAGAAGACGCAAAGACTAGAGCATCTGTTGAGTAATCAAAAACCTAACCTCTCATCCCCCTTTCCTTGTAGGAAAAGGCAGGGTGGCTTCATACAACGAGAGAAAAACTAAAGCGCCCAGCACATTGTTGATCATTATGTCACAGACTCCCGATGCTCCATCATCTTCATCAACTCTCCGGGCAATTGCCCAAACTTTTCGCCTTACAGGTTGGATTAGCTTCTGGATTCAGCTAGTACTAGGCGTTGTTTCTAGCATAATTGTCTTGCTGTTCGCCATCTTTAATCAAAAAACTGGTAGTCCTAGTAATAATCCTGGGACTGGCTTTGGCGTATTTTTAGCAATTTGTGGACTGGTTGTTTTGGGTGGAGGTATTTATTTAGCTTACCGTTTCACTAGAATTGGCAAGCAATTGGAATCCTCCAATCCCAGCAACCGCCCTCGGAAAAGCGAGACTGTGCAAGTATTACGCTTAGGGCTGTGGGTGAATTTAGGGGGAACGCTGGTGACTCTTTTGGGGGCGCAAGCGATCGTTGGTACACTGGTAGCAAGATCCATATCTACTCAAGCTATAACTACCCAACTTTTTGACCCTACCCGGATTATTAGCGGTCTAGATATGCTTGTGGTACAGGCAAACATTAACACTGTCTCAGCGCACTTTGCAGGGATTGTAGCGTCTCTTTGGCTACTCAATCGCATTAACCGAGCTTAGTGTAAGTTTTGAGTGCTGAGTTTTCAGGAGTCAAAAGAAATTAATCATAACTTTTCCGAAACGGACAAAGCTGCGTGTGAAGACAACTACATAATAATCCTTGATCCTTGAAAAAACATCTTGCTGGTACAGCATTGTGTAAATGAACTATCCATTTCAAAGCAATGGAACGCTTGCGGTATAGGGATTACCAATAACGTTAGCGAGTCGGGAGGGCGGTACACTACGCATAACAGCAATATCTCCGTAGAGGTATTGGTGTCATTAAGAATGCCGCCAAGCTGTACTAATAAGTGATGCCAAAAATAGCACAGGGATGGTATATACGTTTTTTGGAAGTCTGAATACCATGAAAAATCAATTTGACACCACAAGAAATCAACCAGCACGGAAATTTAACCAAGACGCATGGAGATTTGGCGTACAGGTTTTCTTTAGTAGCATCGTGTTGGGACTGTGCATTTTCAAGCTTGGCTCGTCAGGGGAAGATAAGAATATTGCCCTTTACTGGGGTGGCTTATCAAGTGTGCTTGCATACTGGTTACCTTCACCTGGACAAACTAGAGACGATAAGGAAGCACCAAATATCACTCAAAGGACGTTTACAGCCACTGATAACAATAATGGTAATGGTCAGAGTCTTACTCAGGTTAATGAAACGAAAGTGACTCCAAATACGAGTTTATGATTGGTTAAATACATGATATGGTTTCTTAGCCCTGGCAGTGATGCTAGGGTAAAATCTTGATTCAGAGAATTAGAGTGATGTTTCAAACCAACTTTGTTTTTCCAGTCACAGCAAACCAAAATTACTATATGCTAAATGCTTAAAGTGTTAACTGTATTGACAAGAAGACAATAGGCTAAAAACTGAGAAAAATCTGTGCTGGATATCAAGCAAATACGGGAAAATCCGCAATTAGTTCAAGAACGATTGGATAGTCGTAGTGGTAAATACGACATTGAACCAATTTTACAGTTAGATCGGCAACAACGGGAACTAGAGGGGAGGCGTAGTCAACTCCAAGCTCGGAGCAACGAAATTGGTAAAATTGTTGGGCAAAAGATTAAATCTGGGATCAATCCTCAAGACCCAGAAATTCAAGCTTTGCGCGATGAAGGGAACTCTGTCAAAGTGACGTTGAGCGAACTGGAACCCCAAGAAAAAGACCTCAAAGCTCAAATCGCCCAACTTGTGTTGACACTTCCCAACTTACCAAGCGACTCTACACCCCTTGGGAAGAATGAGGAAGATAACGTAGAAGTGCGCCGTTGGGGTGATGAGTATATTCCCCAAAATCCGAATATTATTCCTCACTGGGAAATAGGCGAGAAGCTAGGTATTCTCAATGTTGAACGGGCTGTAAAAGTAGCTCAAAGTCGCTTTGTGGCATTGATAGGGGCTGGTGCGGCATTGGAGAGGGCATTAATTCAATTTATGCTGACTCTCCATACTCAAGCTGGGTATGTGGAAGTTAGTCCGCCTCTGTTAGTTAATACCGAGTCTCTGACGGCGACTGGTCAGTTACCCAAGTTTGCTGAAGAAAGCTTTAAATGCGCTGATGATGATTTGTGGCTGATTCCTACGGCGGAAGTTCCGGTTACAAATCTCTACCGGGGTGAAATTCTCGCTGCTGAAGATTTGCCCATTTACCACTGCGCTTCTACTCCCTGTTTTCGCCGCGAAGCTGGTAGTTATGGGCGCGATATGCGGGGATTAATTCGCCTACATCAGTTCAACAAGGTGGAAATGGTGAAATTTGTCGAACCTAGTACCTCTTTTGATGAACTGGAGAAATTGGTGGGGAATGCAGAAGCAATTTTACAGGCGTTGCGGTTGCCTTATCGAGTCGTAAATTTAAGTACTGGGGATTTGGGATTTGCCTCTACCAAAACCTATGATTTAGAGGTTTGGTTGCCCTCTTCTGGCAAATACCGCGAAATTTCTAGCTGTTCCAATACTATAGATTTCCAGGCGCGACGGGCTGATATTCGTTTCAAGGAGGCGGGAAAGAAAGGAACTCAGTTCGTGCATACTCTCAATGGTTCGGGTTTGGCGGTGGGACGGACTATGGCTGCAATTTTAGAAAATTATCAACAATCTGATGGAACGGTGAGGATACCAGAAGCGCTGCAAGCTTACTTGGGACGTGAAGTATTGTGATTTGTTATTAGGGATTTCTAGGAAATAAATTATCCAAATAAACGAACCACAGAGGCGCAGAGAACACGGAGAGAAGAGAAATAGAGAAGATTTTTGTGTTGATTTTGGGATATTTTTTGATTTGGAAGTCCCTTAGTCAATAGTCTTCTACCAATGCCCCATGCCCCATGCCCAATGCCCAATTAGAATGAAGATAACTATAGCTTAATCTTTTCACTAATTTACTCTATGTCAGTTTTAGCAGCGATCGCAGTCTTGGCTGTTTTAATCTTGGTACACGAGTTGGGACATTTTGTTGCAGCCCGTTCTCAAGGCATTCTCGTTAACCGCTTTTCTTTGGGTTTTGGCCCAGTTCTTTTTAAGTATCAAGGTTCACAAACCGAATATGCTATTCGCGCCTTTCCCTTGGGCGGCTTTGTCGGCTTTCCCGATGATGACCCCGATAGCGATATTCCACCCAATGACCCGAATCTGCTGCGTAACCGTCCAATTTTAGACCGGGCGATCGTCATTAGTGCCGGTGTGATAGCAAATTTAATATTTGCTTATTTGGTGCTGGCTCTGCAATTGGGTATCGTCGGCATTCCCAAGGAATTAAACTATCAAGCTGGTGTTCTTGTACAGCCTGTTAATCAAGAATCTGTTGCCTACAAAGCAGGAATTCGGGAAGGAGATATTATTCTGGCTGTAAATGGTCAGGAACTCCCGGCTTCTGACAAATCAACGGCTTTGCTGACCAAAGAAATTCAAACTCATCCCAATCAGCAAATCGAACTGAAAATTCAGCGTGAAAACCAACAACAATCCCTGAAATTAACACCAAAATTAGGAGCCGATGGCAAAGGGGTAGTTGGTGTGGCCCTGAGTCCAAATGCTACAGCAGTTTATCGCCGTCCTAATAGTCCTTTTGAAATTTTCGGTATTGCTGCTAACAGGTTTCAACAATTATTTGTTGGGACACTGGGCGGTTTTGGGCAGTTGATTACTAATTTTCAACAAACTGTTGGGCAAGTTTCTGGGCCAGTTAATATTGTCAAAATAGGTGCAAAATTAGCTGAAGACAATACCGTAAATTTGTTGTCTTTTGCCGCAATTATCAGCATTAACTTGGCTATTATCAACATTTTGCCTTTGCCAGCCTTAGATGGCGGACAACTGGCTTTTCTGCTGATTGAAGGTTTGCGCGGTAAGCCTGTTCCGGCTCGGATTCAAGTAGGTGTAATGCAAACTGGCTTGGTGTTACTCTTAGGGTTAGGAATTTTTCTGATCGTTAAAGAAACTACTCAATTAACTAGCCAGTTGGAGTGGGTACAAAAGTTATTCCAGTGAGTACTACCCGCAAATCGTTATCTAAAAAGAAACGATCGCTAGAAATTTTAGCTCGTCTGAAGCGTCTTTATCCAGATGCTACTTGCTCTTTGACCTACTCAACGCCAGTACAATTGTTGGTGGCAACGATTCTCTCGGCTCAGTGTACTGATGAGCGGGTGAATAAAGTTACA
>CAZZZY010000221.1:0-8651 GCA_964658545.1 uncultured Acetobacteraceae bacterium
AAAATGGTTCACCGCTACAGGAACCACGCACTCAAACAGGACAAGCTCCACGAACTGAAAATGGCGGAACTACCGCACAAACTCCCACACGAGGAGGAGTAATAGTTACCTGGGTTCCTTTAACTCCATCTCAACAGACAGACTTAATGATAACTGATTTACCGAAGGACATCAAACTACCTGAACTTGCAGAAAAGACGAAACAAGATTCTACAATTTCAATCCCAGGAGACCTTGGACTGAAGACGGGGAATTTTTTATTTAGCTTAATCATTGAGGCAAATGGTGTATGTTCAAAGGCTGTATTATTGCCAGATAAGAATATATCACCGGACGAAAGGGGCATATATGAGCAATTCGCCTTTCAGGAAGTTTGTCAAAAAAATAGATTTAATCCTGCCTACGAACTCGCTGATCCGACAAAAAAACAAACAAGCAACCTATTTGTAAGGTTTAAAATCCAACCTGCCAATTCCAACTAGATGCTTGATTTTTTCCAAAAGCTATGTTAAACTTAATAAGTTGGAAATTTGCGGGCGTAGTTTAGTGGTAAAACTATAGCCTTCCAAGCTATTAATGCGGGTTCGATTCCCGCCGCCCGCTTAGAAAAACCTTTTCCATACTCCTGGTTTCGGTTAAAATTCATGAAGTAAAAGGCTCATTAAATTCACAACTGTGGAGAATAATAGCTCGCTAGTGTATTGAGTTTTTGCACTACGCTCAAATAGCTCATCGAGTACCTGGGGAGATAATGCCTTCTCTAACAGCCCACGAACCATCACCGACACTGGACTCTCTTTTACAAAACGCTCAAACAACTGCCCTAGCAACATTTTTTTCCACCCAATAGATTTGCACCTCTTTTTACCAAACTACAAATCAGCACATCACACAACACCTTGAAAGGGATAGTCCTAACCACTTACTCAGAGCCACTAAAATCGTCAACTCTACCCCAGAAAAGGTTCGTAGTGAGCAATTAATCTCCAAGAAGAATATAGCAATCCTAAATGATTCGTAAACTTCTTTCCTTCTTCTCTTGACGTTATTCTCTAACGAGACGCTGCGCGAAGGCGGTTCGATAATTTTTACAATTCAAATAGGATTGCTATATGTTGATTAAGTGGAGGTATTTATTATATTAGGAAATTAAATAATATGTTTAAATATGACTTTTAGTAGATCCCCTTGTGTAAAAGGCTTAGTTAAATAGCCTGATGCTCTGACCATCTTAGCTTTAGCTCTATCTATAAATCCTACTTTTTCTGACACCATAATCACAGGTGTATTTTTAAAATGTGAGTGTTTACGCAGCAAAGAACAGAGTTCATATCCGTCTAGATTAGGCATCGAAATATCCAGCAATATGATGTCAGGTTTGGTGTGAACAATCTGCATTAAAGCTTTTAAAGAATCGGTGACTCCCACTACAGAAAAGGTTTTTTCATCTAAATAACTTTGAATAGTATTCAATACCGTAGGACTATCATTAATACAAAAGATTGTGTAGATTTTTTTATCAGCAGGAGGTTGGGTGATTCCCTGACCCCTATGTTCATTAGTATTAATAGAGTAGGCTGCTGGTTTATAGGCGTTTGTTCTAGACGAGTTTGGTGTGGTTTTGGTTTGAGGTTTTAGCTCATTTATTCTGAACAATTCTGAGGGGTGCAATTGATAACTTGGCGATGTCTGACGATAAGCCGCTTCTCTACGAGAGGCTTCTCTTTCAGAGACGCTAACGCGAACGTCAACGCTTTGGGGTGTTTGACATCGTTCAACCAGTAAGCGGAGATTTAGATGACAAAACTTTGGCATATCATCCAGAAAGCTTTCAGGAATAAATTCATAACTTCCCTCTTCTAAGTTCAGAAATGACTCCAGAACTTCTAGCGCCAACTGCTCTATCAGTATCGCCGCTTGAGAGGGGCTGATATATTTCTGATTGACTAACCAGCAAATAGCCAGATAATCTGGGTTCGGTATTGCCTGATTTTCAATACCGGTTTCAAATATCGCCCGCAACTGTTTGTGAATTTCACGAGGGATAGTAGAAATTTGCTGACTCAAGTGTTGCAAATTCCTGTAAAGTGGCTCAAACATTTTCTCTGAATAGCAGGCATAAATTAGTTTACCCTCGTCTACATATATCGACCAAGAGCCTGACGTGCTAAACACCTGCAAACAACCAGTAACAGATTTACCAGTGATTTTTTTCAACAAAGATAAAGGCTGGAGCTTTTGGAAAAATCTGTATCTACTAATCGGAAGTGTCTTCATTGGAATGACTCTGGAATAAAATTAACATTTGCAGGCAAAATTAGTGAATTACCTTTTCGCAATTCACCGCGACTTTGTTGGAAGCACTGTTAGATAAATATAGCGGTAACATTTGAGTTGGTACAGAGATTCCACACCCCCCAACTCTTAATTAACCAATCTCTGTTATGCTATAAAGCACCAATTACAACTAAAGCAATCCATATTATTGCCCAATAGCAAAATGGCCCGACTGGTTGCCAGGATATAGTATTTCAAAAATCAGATTGGTTTTCTGTATCTTTCGCTAATCTAGCCAATCTAACAATAACTCAAGTGCAACAAACATACTATTGGCTCTCGCCCATCAGTCATAAAAGCATCATTGTTATCCGTATTTGGCAGCCTAAAATTGCAGATACTTTGGTTCTCTTGCAAAAGTTTTTTGCCTCTAATGCTAAAGTCTGGAGCGTTCAAAATCTCCTATGGCGTAGACGTAAAAGCATCTATCTCAAGAGTTTTAGACATTAAGTCCGCGTTGATAAACTATGTTTTTGTAGCCATGACTAAAGTCGTTGAATACTTTTGCTAGAAGTTTATTTTTGAGGGCAACTTCATCAAGAAAAAAGTATTATTAACAACCAAGTATTCAATAAGCTCAATGGCTTACTTAGGTTTTTGACTGTAGAGCCACTCTCAATACTGCGTAGGTTTTGAATATTCGTAGGTTGGTTGAGGCAATGTGTATTGGTAATTCTGTACGACTGGGCGACGTGTAAAGCGGTAGCGAGTCGCGTACTCCTATGGGGAAGCAAGCAAAAGAGTGTTAAAGGCGATCGCCTGACTTGAAAAGGCGGTAGCGAGTCGCGTACCCCGGAGGGGATCTTGCTATGCGTAGCGTCTCGTAGACAGCTTCTGAATATTGGTTTCAAACCAAGTCGAATCGTGGACAAACCTTATTAAAACTCTATCCCTTTATGGGTAGAGGATTCAAAATTGGTGAATTCTGTATTCTGACTCCTTTTTATTTTTTAGGCAAAACCTACGCAGTATTGGAACAACTCTTAGTGTTGAGATTGGGCAAAATACTTACACAACAAGAATGGTAAACCTCCGAGCAATAATGAGTTAGCTGATAATCACCGCCATAATGTTGTGTGTTGAGATGCACAGGCAACGAGATAAGTAGAAGGGAATCTCTTCATAAGTACAGGAAATGGGTTCTAATGTTGTGTGGAGCTAAATAGTCACCCTGCCCAATTTGAAGTGAGTAATTCAAGAACTTACGGCGCAATTCTTGATTGGTAGTACATACCTGCAAAATAGCTATTTTCAGCTAGATGGTAGATAACAAGTAACGTACTTACTAAAATTCAGATTACTATAACTTTCAAAAAAAGTTAGCAGAAATATATAAACTTCATGATAAATCAGTAAAGTAAACATGAAAACTAATTAATATTATCTTTCAGTATTTATTTGCCCTAATATCCGGGAGGGCGGAAAATGTACAGTAAAAGACAATTATGTATGCTTATTTAATTACACTTATAAATGAGTGAATGATTTTATGGTAGCAATTTATCCGAAAAATCACAAGTTTTAAAAATCACAAATATATAGCAAATTTCAATATAATTACTAATTCGTAATTACAGTTTCGACACTTCTCTATGAGAGGCTGCACCAACGGCAAACTCAGCGTGTTTGGATGCAATACACTTTCAACTTTCGGGTGCATCCCAATTTGGCAAAAATGGGATGCTCCCGACCTTTCTTCTCTTAGAGGATGTTTGAAAACGCTATATAGGTAGCAAAAAGACACAAAGAAATCCTTTGCGTCTTTGGCGTGAGATTTAAAAGTGGACATTCTCACCGTTATACTTCTTTCTTCATCTATTTAAATTTGCTCTCGCCAACACCAGCTTAAAAGTGTACCACCGGCTACCAGCTTAACTATTTCCAGTACCCAATAACTGCCGTGTAGTAAATTCATTGTCGATGGAATAGCAGCAGCAGTTTCAAAGAGGTTGAGTTGAACTCCTATAGCGCACATTTGCGGAGTTAATAAATAAGTATCAAACATCGCTATAGTTAGCAGCATAGTAGATAAAACAATACTGCCAATACACCAATGATATCGGGTTTTACTCAAAGCTAGTGCCCCAGTCAATACTACAGCAGCAGATAATAATTCCATTCGATTGAAGTTCCAAAAAATCGTATAGCCTGCTGTCGTAAAACCAGCTTGGCTCATCATACCAGAAAGATAAAGACTAGGCATAATTACCCAGTCTAAAACTAGACTAGCACTGAGCCAAAAGCCCAAAGTCAATATGATAGCGGTTTGCCAAACTGGCCGTTTGAATTCAAGGTTAGAAATAGCAGTCATAAAATAATTGCGTGTGTTGTATTCTTAGTCTCTAACTTCACTAACAGTTTGACAAGAAATATCAACTAACCTTTACAAAGCGATCGCTCTTAATTCTTAACTAAATACCAAGATTTTTTAAAGTTAGTTGAGAAATATTAAGATTTTTTTTAAAATAATTTAAACCGATTTTGTCTGTTATTAATACTCATTTTTTTGTCGAAAATAACTAAGCGATCGCACCAACTGGAATGATCAATGATAGGGTGAAAATAGATACAAAGAGAGATTTATTAGAGGGTTAAGCCGATGGGCTTTCTGCTCTAATAGCTGTAATCCCAATTAGATCAGGAACAGTGACAGCGTCGCATCTGTCCTATCCTGGAGATAGGTAGTGTTGTGGGTGAGACTGTGTTTTTCAGCGTTGTGATACCGACTTATAATCGCCAACCAATTTTAGAAAAATGCCTCCGCGCCTTGGAGGTGCAGGAGTTAAGTCAGCCAAGTTCGGTTACTGGTTATGAGATTGTCTTAGTCGATGATGGTTCCACTGATGGCACATTGCAGTGGTTGTCAGAACACAAAGAGGAGTTTCCTCATGTGCGATGGTTTCAGCAAGACCATGCTGGCCCGGCTGCGGCTCGAAATTTGGGGGTAGAACAGGCGTTGGGAGACACCATTATCTTTATTGATAGCGATTTGGTGGTGCTGGAAAATTTCTTGCAAGCTCATGCTGAGGCACTAATGCAGGGACAGGAGAAATTAAGGAGCGATCGCTTTTTCACTTACGGCGCAGTTATTAATACTTGTAATTTCGACAAACCAACGGCTGAACCCTACAAAGTAACAGATTTTTCAGCAGCTTTTTTTGCTACCGGAAATGTGGCAATTCCTAAATATTGGCTAGAGAAAGCTGGACTTTTTGATATTAGTTTCCAACTCTATGGTTGGGAAGATTTAGAACTAGGTGTGAGGCTTAAACAACTAGGTTTGAAACTAATCAAATGTCCAAAAGCCGTTGGATATCACTGGCATCCAGCATTTAATTTAGAGCAAATTCCCCGACTGATTGACCAAGAAATTCAACGCGGACGGATGGGAGTTTTATTTTATCAAAAGCATCCCACATGGGAGGTGCGAATGATGATTCAAATGACTTGGTTGCATCGTCTACTTTGGGGAATTTTGTCATTTAACGGCGCACTAAATGAGCGGACAATGGCTCCATTTTTGCAATGGCTAATTAACTTAGGTAAACCACAATTAGCTTTAGAAATTGCCCGAATTTTTCTCAACTGGTACAACGTTAAAGGCGTATATGAAGCCTATATTCGTAATTCGTAATTCGTAATGACGCTCTCTACAAGACGCGAAAAGCGTAGCTCGCTTCTCCGTAGGAGTACGCGGACTCGCTTTTCGCGTCTCTAACGTAATTCGTAATTATGTCCTGTAGCAATACGGTTCGGATAGGCTCTTGGAGGATGAGGAAGAAAATTCTTCCCCATCTCCCCTATCTAGCCTACACAAATAACTTTCCTTAACCGAACCGTATTGAGTCCTGTAGTCTTGAAATCTGACTCTAAACAGTGAAAAATTAGCCATTAAAAACGCGACTACGCCACTTATTCAACCGGGCTTCTCCAATTGTGGCAAACCGTTGGGCATCAGTAACTTGCTCTTGCAAAGCTGCAATCTGTTTTGCTTGCGCGTCAACTTGCTGTTGTAAAGATGTATATTCGCCTGTACTGGTTATGGAACTGGAAGACTGCCAACTACTACTGAATTTTGTTGTACCGATGCTGGCAAATGGTCGTAAGTCTGCTAGTTGTTGTTGCAAAGTTGCAATCTGGCTTTCTTGCTCTTGAATCTTTTGCCTCAAGCCTTGTTCAGCTTCTGTACGAGCTGCAATAAACGGATTAACTGGAGCAGCAGTTTCTGGTTTTGGCTTGAATATTTCAGCCAGTATTGCACTCACATCAGTGGGCTTCTGTTTACCGTAAGGAGTGTTGCAAATTAGCGATCGCACCAATTGAGGTTTATTATTCGTTGCTAGGTTCTGATCGCTGCTAGAATTGCTCCGCAGCAGTTGCAGCATATTGCTAAATTCCAATATCTTTTTGCCCGTCTGGGTTTTGTAGCCCCGATAATATGGTACTATGCTATCCCCAAAGGCATCTGAATACTCGTCGCTATCAAGATAAGAATCAATATCCGCCTCAAAACCTGCCTCATCTAAAATATTGCTGTGATGTATCGTCTCAGAATAGTCATCGGGAGCGCGACCCAGCAGGTGTTTGAAGTTTAGTTCAATAGCACGGTAGCGGTAAATGTTATCAAAAAATCTGGAGCGATACAACTCTGATTTGGCAATCTGACGCACAAACTCACGGACATCGATTATACCTTGCTTGAGTTGGGATTCGGGAACGATAAGGCGTTCACTTTCCATAATGTAGGCATTACCCAACACTTGCCGATAAACTGCCCGAATTACAATTTCAATGTCATCGACTGAAGCATTAGTCCACAGTTCGATAGGTTCTGTTTGGGGAAATGCTTGATATTGGCGTCGTCTGGTTTCGTCGTCTATGAAGGTTTGCATAGTTGAGTTAGTTTCGGTAAGAGTGACTAATGCCTGAGTTGAGTATGTTCACTAGAATCGGACTTACGCAAACAATAAGCAAAACCCTGATTTTCTTCTTAGGGCAATTCATGTACACGCATGGTATTGCCCCTACCGTGTCTAGTTTTGCGTAAGTCTTATAGAAATCTATATTTTTAAAGGTAATGGGAGCTAAGTATTAAGCACTATTTACAGTCATAATTAATTTATCAAGTTTTGGGGAGTTTTTTAGTTACATTTTCTAACAAACTGAGACGGCTAACTGTTAATAATTAACAGCTAATCATAAAAAAAAATGAGCAATTAAATAAACATTAACAGTTAGCCGTCAACCCCCTTAAGGAGTATTTAAAATTCAAAACTTAATTTTGAATTGGCATATAGATTTCTGTCAGAAGCATTTTTGCAGTATGAGAACTCTCAAACCCGCTCGTCAAATCTAGTGTAGAAACCACCGTATTTTATCCAGTATTGTTTCAAAGTATGATGAGGTGTATGTAAACTAGCTTTTGCCTGATATAAAATTACTTGGCGATGATCGCCCATCCAAATTTTATGAATGGGGTCAACGGATATTACTGTCCCTCCTAAAGAAGCAACACATTCAGAGAATCTTTCAATGGTCGTATATTCTAATGTCTCGAATATAAAAAAGTTACCCGAACAAATTAAGTGGCGACTGCGAATCCAACAGCGCATCTTTTTTTCAGCTTGTGGAGGTAACATTTTATATTTAACAGATTCAAGCTGAATCAACATAATGCTCTCACCGCAGGTAATTCATCAGCAAAACTTGCCCGTTTTTCAAACCGCAAAGGGCCAGCAGTTGACCCCCATATTTGCTTGTGGGTTTCAATATCCATACCTTTATCTAGACTTATCCAAGTATGCTCGGTTATTTCTACTTCGCTGACAAGATATGTTTGGCATCCATTGCGCTTAATCAGACATTGATTACCTGGTTCCACACTACCGTGAAACATTTCACCCTCTCGTTGGAAAATCATTGAACAGTGATAACGTCGTTCAATGCTCTCTGGGGTGATGGTTTTGAGGATATCTAATTCACGAGCAGCACCAGCATAAAGCATCTGGTCTTTCAAGCTGTAATTTTCGATATAAATGCGATCGCCATAATCAACTAGTCTATGTACTCCCTGGCGATAGGGTGTCCATAAATCGTGGTCATAGGCTTGTTCTGAATAAAAACCGATGGTGGAAAAAAATTCAACCGGTAAAGGACGAAAAAAAATGTGAATGTGGGCGTAAAGTTGCGGATTTGCAAAAGATTGCTTATAGTTGCTAAAATCTCCTGCCATCCAACAGGCTAAGGTGAGCAAATCGCTAGCGTTGGTGCTAGATTCACTGGGCGCTATCGTCACGTCGCTTCGCTCCGTATTC